>CAZHKL010000001.1:0-10461 GCA_964532695.1 uncultured Gammaproteobacteria bacterium
TTCGGGCGCTGATTCGGCTGACCACCGACAGACCCTGAATCAGGTTTTCCTGGGTCAAAGAAATATTCAAACCTGTCTCTTCGATTGTTTTAATTTTATTCATAATAATAATTGATAAGGGAGTGAATAAGGTGGAAAAGTTGTTTTTATTGGTAAAATTGGAATTTTTATTTGTGAATTGGGATGGGTTTATTTTGAGGCAATCTTGTTGAAAAATTTTTGTTTTTTGTTTCAAATTTTTTTTCGGTTGATTTCCTGTTGAAGAAATTAAGTCTTATCTACTTGCTTTCCACTAATTAACTAACAACTTAAACACTAGGAAGAAATAAACAAACGTTGACGGAGATTTTCAAAATCCTGCCGAAATCTTTCATTGGCTTCTAATTCCCGACTGATTTTGTCATAGGCGTGCATGGCCGTGGTGTGATCGCGCCCGCCCAACTCATGACCAATCGCCGGGTAAGAACTTTTTAATTCCTCGCGCATCAAATACATAACAATTTGGCGGGGGAAGGCCAAACGTTTTTCTCGGCTTTTGCCCAAAAGATCATCAGTGGGGACATCAAAATATTGGGCGACAATGGAGATCACTTGCCGGGGAGAAAGCGAGCCTCGGGTCCCGGACTGACCAAAACCAGTTAGAATTGGTTTGATTGTTTCCAGGCTTGGAGCCAGATTTTTAAATTGGTGAACCGCAATAATTTTTGTCAACGCTCCCTCCAGCTCCCGCACATTGGATTGAATGACATTGGCCAGAAAAAGAAGGATCTCTCGGGAAAGGTCAAAGTTTCTTTCTCGACATTTGGTCTCGAGAATAGCCACCCGGGTTTCCAGATCAGGACTGGAAATATCGGCCATCATCCCCCATTCAAAACGAGTGAGGAGGCGATGTTCCAAGGTCGCAATGGCCCGCGGCGGCCGATCCGAGGAAATAACAATCTGTTTATTGGTCTGGTGAAGAGTGTTAAAGGTGTGAAAAAATTCCTCTTGAGAACCCTCTTTGCCAGTGATAAACTGGATATCGTCAACGAGCAGAAGATCAACCGTGCGATAGGTCTCCTTAAACTCTTTTCCCCGACCGCTGCGAACCGCGTGGATATAATCATTGACAAATCGTTCGCAGGTGACATACAGGACGCGACAGTTTGACGTTTTCTCCAGGGTGGCCTGACCAATCGCTTGAAGCAGATGGGTTTTTCCCAGCCCAGCCCCGCCATAAATAAAAAGGGGATTATAAGTGGTTCCTGGTTTGGTCACCACGGCTTGGGCCGCGGCATGGGCTAGTTCATTTCCCTTGCCGACAATGAAGTTTCCAAAGGTGTAACGTTGGTTGAGACCGCGGGCATCTTCAGGTCGAGCGACAGTGGTGATTTTAGGTTGAGGCACATTCAATGGCGGGACAGGAACTGGTTGGGCGCCAACTCGACTGCTGACTGAACCGCCGACCGGCGCGATCTCCACCCGGTAGATTAGACGACGGATCTCCAGATTGGTTAAACGTCCAAGCGCCTTGAGCAGGGCCAAATGATACTTCCGTTCCAGCCAGGCCTTAGTAAAGGTATTGGGAACACAGATTACGGCTTCCCCATTTTCCAAATTGCTAATATAGGGATGTTTGAACCAGGTATTAAAATTAGGTTTAGAAATTGTCAACTCAAGTTCGCCAATCACTGCTTGCCAAAGCTCATTATAGTTCATAAATAGACGACCTTAGTTTGAAAACACTTTTTATATGATGATGGTTAAAGAAAAATGCGTCAAGGGCAGTGGCGGGTTGATAACCTGTGTGTCTTCTGTGTACAATGCTCCTGGAGGCGCGTCAAGAATAATACTATGCCTAAACGAACTTATCAACCTAAAAAACATCATCGTTTCAAGCGGCATGGGTTTAGAAAACGGATGAGCACAGGGGCTGGCCGCCAGACCCTGGCTCGCCGTCGAATCAAGGGCCGCCATCAGCTCACGGTTTGATACGAGGAGTGAATTAAGTATGTTGTCCAAACCGTTTCGTTTGCGAAGCCGGTCGGATTTTGATCGTCTTTGGAAACAAGGCCGGGCGTTTTATGGTCGTATTTTAGGCATTCGCTGGGCTCCTAATCGGTTCGTCAATGCCCGTTTCGGCATCTTGTTGGGAGTGAAGCTGCACAAAAGAGCTGTGCGCCGAAATTTGGCTCGCCGCCGTTTGCGCGAGGCTCTCCGGCGCGAGTTTATCCCGGCCATCAAGGGGGTGGATGTGGCGATCATTGGCCGGCCGGGAATTATTGAGGCGCCATATTCAAAGATAATTGAAGAGCTGCGCCGACTTTTCGAGCGGGCGCGTCTACTCTGATATGAGGCGGATTTTAATTTTTTTGATTACTGGTTATCAAAAAACCCTTTCGCCAGATCATGGTTGGTTAAGGGTTTTTTTTCCTGGCGGGTTTTGTCGCTATTTTCCCAGTTGTTCTGAATATATGAGGCAGGTTTCAAAACAAAACGGAGTCAGGGGTTTGGGTCAAGGTTTTTTTCGAATTTTAAGATGCAATCCTTTTTCTCGGGGTGGTTTTGATCCGCCGCGAGTATCCACTTTTTATCCACAAACAATCAACTTTATGCGGGATCAGAACCCCTTGACACAGTTTTTAGGGATGGTAAAATGGGCGTTACCTGCGTCAAAAAAGACGCGATCGGTCTTTCCCAACGAACAAGATCTCGCGAACCCCTCTAGGTCGCACAAGATGCGCCATGGAAGTGCCTTGGGCAAACTAGGGAAAAGTAGCGAGTGAGTCCACCCTGCCCCTTCATTACTAGAAAAGTGGAGGAGCAAAGGTGGGGCCAGGGAGAATTGAGATGACCAAATAGGTGACTAAGGCAGGATACCCCTGGCAGGGGTCCTGACTTCTCGTCATCTGTTGAGACATCTCAAAGGCCAACTGTCGGTCTAGGTAAAAAAGCCAAGATCGGCTAAGGGTCAGATCACCTGTCTGACAGATCAAGGTTGATTCGCCAGATTAACCAAGGTCTGAAGGGTGGTCAAAAACCCAGCAGGATCTCCTAAGTGAGAAGCCGGAGAGGGTCGCAATCCCAAGTGATTCTTGACGGCTGGAAAATTTGGGGCAGGCTTCGGCCTATCTCTGAAAGGTCAATCCTTTTTCTCTACGGAGAGAGGGAAAGATTTTTTCAGACCCACGCTCACGTGGTTGCCCCAGAACCCTCGAGCAGTTCCATAAACCGGTCGGGAACCAGCGGAACGCCAACCAAGTAACCAGACTTGAGATAATATCAAGGGTTTGGAGAAAGGGACCAACTCCACTGATCAAACCTCTTTACACCTCGTAAGAGAGTAAGGGGATGAGAGAAAGAGGGGTTGTGCTCGCGGGAAAGGACGGAAGCGACTGTGGTTTGTCTCGGTTCGCTGTCAGAACACAGCGTGAAGCCAGGATTCTAGTTTGGAGAAACCCAGACCAGGAGCTTGGTGATGAACCACCAGTGTCTCGGATGACGATTCGAGGCCGTCGCTCAAGGCGCCATAATCCAAACCGTGGTCTGTCTTGCTCGAAACAGCGAGTCAGATTCGGCCCGGGTTATGTGACCTGCACCCCTTCCGTAAGGGAGCGCCAACCTAAGGAGAAGTTCCGCCGAAAGCAACCGAGGGCGGAAGGCTCCTCTCCTTTGGTCAACGTAGGCTCGTCGCCCTTCTCGAGATCATCGAGAAAGGGCGACTTTTTTTATTTTTCAATCAGCTCTTTGAGTCGGGAAATTGTTTTTCGATTTTGGAGCGCGGCCGCCATTTGTTCACGGTGGGCCTGATCAAAAATTCTTTTTTTGGTTTCCGGGTCGTCTTGATAAAAGCCGGCCAGATGATCAAGTTCTTCATTAATCTCTTTTTCTTCGAGAATAATCTTTTCTTTTTTAGCCACCAGGCGAACCGCGAGCAGGGTTTTGATTCGTCGGATGGCGGCCGGGACAAAATCAAGTTTTAATTCGGCCTCGGTTTTTTTAATTTGAGTCAGGTAGTCTTTCCATTCCTGTCCTTGACTGCTGACCCCGCGTTCAAGTTCGCGCCGCATTCGCTCGGTTTCTTCCTGAATCAGTCTGGTTGGGATGTCTTCAAAACTTGATCCCTCGATTAGTTTCTCCAAGATCTCGGCTTCTTGGCGGTCAGCTTCTTTTTTTATTTTTTCCTGTTCTAAATTTTGACGCAGTTTTTCTTTGAGAGAGGCGAGCGATGGTTGACCGAGACGGCGCGCCAATTCGTCGTCAATCGCTGGATAGTCGCGTTGATAAATCTCTTTGATTTTGACCCGTAAATCGGCGAGTCGGCCAGCCAGATTTTTTTGGTAGTGGGATTCGGGAAAATTAAGGGTGAAATTTTTTTCATCACCCTCAACCAAACCCATCAAGGCGCTGGTGAAGCCGGGGATATAATAAGATTCATCCATCAACACGATATGATCCTTGGCTTCGCCGCCCTCGAGAGGCATTTTTTCGCGCGAAATCAAGAGATCAAGAACCACCCGGTCGCGGCTCCCAATCGGACGATCAACCCGAGTTTCAACGGTTTGCATTTTCTGCGGATCAGACAGCGCCCGTTCGACTTCTTCGGTCGAGACCTTGGTTTCTTTCTGGGTCAAGGAAAATTTTGAGTAATCGGCCAGGCGCAGAATTTGAGGCAAGAGAGTGACCTTGGCCGTGAAAATCAGGGGATTATTCGGGGCGAGGCGAAGAACCCTGATCTCGGGCGGACCGATTGGCTCGAGCTGATCTTCGAGGATGGCGGCCACAAAAAAATGACGAATGATCGCTTCCAGAGCGGTTTCAAGAATTTTCATCTGGCCAAGCCGTTTTTCAATTTCTAGATAAGGCGCGCGGCCAGGTCGAAAACCGGGAATTGGATTTTTTTGACTCAAACCCCGGGCCGCTTCTTCAAGATGGGGCAGAATTTCGGACCAGGGAATCTCAAAATCAAGTTCAATGATTCCCGGTTCTAATTTTTTTTGACGGTGAGCAGTCATAGCTTGTGGATAAATATCTTGCTTGACAAGCTTTCTGTTTGGGATAAGGTGAAGGTGAAATAACCTGAATCGTGACTTAATTTCTATGCCTCTCTGGCAGAGTGAACTTGAGCAGGCGATTCAGGCGGGTCGAATGATCCAAGACAGCTATGGGCGATTGCTTGAATCGGTTGATAGCCCGGAGCTGCGCACTCTGGTTCGAGACCTCATCTTGATGGAAGAAATGAATGAGGTTCTCTTAAAGAGTTTGGGATCGCGACCCTTGATAGCGGTATGATCAAGGCCTGATTCGCGCGTCCGCTCCCAGGAGCGGACAAGAAAATGATCCCCGCCAAAGAGAAGGACGGGCGGGAGTCTTCTGGTGCGGGAGAAAGACGACGGAAGTCGTTTTTTTGTAATCCATGATTTAGATAATCAAAGGAATAATCAAAAGAGCGACAATGTTCACAATTTTGATCATTGGATTTAAGGCCGGGCCGGCCGTGTCTTTGTAAGGATCGCCAACCGTGTCGCCGGTCACGGCTGCCTGGTGAGCCAGCGAACCCTTGCCGCCAAAATTACCCGCCTCAATAAATTTTTTGGCATTGTCCCAAGCCGCGCCGCCCGTGGTCATAGAAATCGCCATAAAGAGACCAGTGACAATTGTTCCGACCAGGAGTCCGCCCAAGGCCTCTGGTCCAAGAAAAACGCCAACCAGAATCGGCGTGACCACAGGCAGGAGCGCGGGCACGATCATTTGGCGCAGGGCGCTGCGGGTGACGATGTCCACGCAGCGAGCATATTCAGGTTTGGCCGTACCCTCCATTAGTCCGGCAATCTCGCGGAATTGGCGCCGGACCTCTTCGACCACTCGCCCGGCGGCTTGACCGACTGCTTCCAGACCCAGGGCGCCAAAAAAGTAAGGCAGCAGTCCGCCGAGAAAAAGTCCGACGAGCACGCGATGATTTTCTAAGGAAAAAAGAAACTGCTTGCCCAGGGCTCCTAGTTCTTGAGTATAAGAACCAAAAAGAACCAGGGTGGCGAGCCCAGCCGAAGCAATGGCATAACCCTTGGTCACGGCTTTGGTGGTGTTGCCTACGGCATCAAGCGGATCAGTGATCGCCCGAACCTCGGCTGGCAAACCAGCCATCTCGGCCAGTCCGCCGGCATTATCCGTAATCGGGCCATAAGCGTCAATCGTGACAATAATGCCTACGAGCGAAAGCATGGCCATGGCTGCCACGGCCACGCCATAAAGCCCAGCTAGGGCAAAGGCCGCCAGGATCCCAGCGACAATGACCAGCACGGGCAGGCTGGTGGATTTTAAGGAAAGAGCCAGACCGGCAATCAGATTAGTGCCGTGGCCGGTTTGAGAGGCGCTGGCTAATTTTTTGACTGGATTCCATTTAGTGCTGGTGAAATATTCAGTGATCAGGGTGACCAGGCCAGTGATTAAAAGACCAATGAGCGCGGCCAGGTACACCCGCCAGACCAAATTTGATTCACGGTAAAGTTGACCCACGAGCCAGCGGGTCAGGGGATAAAAAAGAACCGCGGAGAGCAGACCGGAAACCGCGAGTCCGCGATAGAGAGCAGCCATAATATTTTTCGAATGAGGCAGACGAATCGCCAAAATCCCCACAATTGAAGAGAGGATTGAGGCCGCGCCTAAAACCAAGGGATAGATGATCGCGGCGGGAGCGTCGCGGAAAAGCAGGGCGCCCAGAAGCATGGCCGCGAGCGCGGTGACAGCATAGGTTTCAAAAAGATCAGCCGCCATCCCGGCGCAATCACCAACATTGTCGCCAACATTATCCGCGATCACAGCGGGATTGCGCGGATCATCTTCAGGAATGCCGGCCTCAACCTTGCCCACTAAATCCGCGCCCACATCAGCGGCCTTGGTGTAGATACCGCCGCCCAAGCGGGCAAAAACCGAGATCAGACTGCCGCCAAAACCCAGACCGACCAGCGCGGCCAGTGTCTCTTTGATTGAAACATCGGCGGCGACGAGCAGGGTATAGAATCCGGCCACTCCCAAAAGTCCCAGACCGACCACAAAAAGTCCGGTCACGGCTCCGCCGCGGACAGCGACTTGAAGAGCGGAGGCGAGTCCAGATTGGGCCGCGACCGTGGTGCGAACATTGGCCCGCACCGAGATCATCATTCCAATAGCGCCGGCAAGTCCGGAAAGAATCGCTCCCAAAGCAAAGCCAAGGGCGATTTTAAAATTAAGGGTGAACCAAATCAAGACAAACAAAATCAAACCAATGACCGCAATCACCTTATACTGGCGGGAGAGATAGGCGGCAGCCCCTTCTTGAATGGCCCGAGAAAGACCCTCCAACCGACCATTGCCTGATGGCAGTTTTAAAATCCAACGAATAAAGATCAGGGCGGCAATGAGAGCAATAAGGGACGCAAGTAAAGAAATAAAAAGCGGAGCAAACATATTTTTGGGTTAAGGGCAATTAAAAAAAGTGGTAAAATAGCAGACCACCTTGTAGTTTACAGGATAAAATAATTACTGATCCAAGTCAAGGTTTCAGATAATTGACAGGCGGGTGAGTGATTGATAGAATCACCTTCGCATGACTCGACTTGATCTTAAAACTTTAATCCTGCGGATTTTACTGGGCGTTTTTCGTTTTTTCCTGATCACGATTTCCTGGAGCGGACATTTTTTAGGGAGGGTGTCCAGTCGTTTGAGCCGGGTGGTTGGACGGATCATCCTGCCGTTTTTGGTCTTTTTCTACCGACAGATTTTTGCGGTCAAGCAACGGTTGTTTTTTTTGTTTAGTTCGGTTTCCAGTCGTTTTCTTTTTTTAATTTCTCATCGCTACATTATCCATCTGGCGGTTGTGATGATTGCCCTCGGCGCGAGTTTGGCCTCGTTCCGCATGCGAGCCGCTCGCGCCGAAGATCTAGGGACCAAGAGTCTGCTTTATGTTTTGGTGACTGGGGCGGAAGAAGAGGTTGTCTCTGAAGAAACCGGGGAACTGCCCCTGTCCCCGCCGGTTGAATATCTGGTTGAGACAGTGGCCATCTCCCCTCTATCGGACATTGATTTTGATTATCTTAGCGAATCATATGTCAGCGCCTTGCCCGGCGCTCGAGCGATTATCGCTCCGCTCGCGCCCGGAGGTCGCGTCCTGCCGGCTCGGACGGAAATCCTCAAACACTTGGTTCGGGAGGGAGAAACCGTGGCTAATATCGCTGAACAATATAATCTTTCTCTGGAAACAGTGTTGGCCGCCAACAAATTAACAGTTCGCTCCTATATTCGACCGGGCGATTCATTGCTCATTCTGCCGCAGGATGGAGTCCTTCATACCGTCAAAAAGAATGAGACCGTTGAAAAATTGGCCAATCTTTATCGCGCGGAAAAAAACGAGATTATTGTTTGGAATAAATTGGGCGGGGGCGCGGATTTGTCTCTGGGTGAAACTCTTTTTATTCCTGGCGGGCGATTGCCGGCGCCGTCCGTGCCGCGGATCTCCCCGACCAATATCTTTGGCGGACCGCGGCCGCCCGGCATTGGGACCGTGGCTGGGCTTTTTAAACTCTGGCCAACGGCCGCGCGACGAATTACCCAATATTTCGGTTGGCGTCATACTGGTCTGGATATTGCCGGACCGACCGGCACCCCCATTTACGCGGCCGAAGACGGGATGGTTGAATATTCAGGTTGGACGCGCGGTTACGGTTTGAATGTCCTGGTCAATCATGGCAATGGGTTTAAGACTCGTTACGCTCACAACTCCAAGAATTATGTGTCCAAGGGTGAGACAATAAAAAAAGGCGAATCCATTGCCGCCATTGGCTCGACCGGCCGCTCAACCGGTCCTCATGTCCACTTCGAAATTATTTTGGCTGGTCGTTTTAAGAATCCTCTCGAATATATTCGTTAAATTAATTGTCCGTTCTCGGTTCGCGGCCGATAACAAAGAGCCTCGGCCACCTGGGCTTGTTCAATGATCTCGCGGCCGGCCAGATCAGCAATAGTTTGGGCGATTTTAATTGTTCGATAATAAGCGCGGGCCGAGAGGCGATAAGCGATCAGGGCTGATTTTAGGGTTTCCTCGGCCTGGGCCGAGAGATGAATTAGTTTTTTGATTTGTTCACTTGTTAATTCCGAATTGGTGATGAGATTGGTCTCTCGGAAACGTTTGATTTGCCGATTTCTGGCCGCCTCGACTCGTTTCCTGATGATTGCTGATGATTCGCTGGGGAGAGCGCTGGTCAGCTCTTCGGGTTTCAGAGCCGGCACGGTCAGGGTCAGATCCAAGCGGTCAAGAATTGGTCCGGATATTTTTTTGTGATAGGCGCTGATTTGTCCCGCGCCGCAGGAGCAGTGCCGACCGGGTTCGCCTAGACGACCGCAAGGACAGGGATTCAGCGCCGCGACAAACATAAAACGGGCTGGGAAACAGATCGAGCCTTTCGCGCGCGAGATCATGACCCGACCCTCTTCAAGGGGCTGCCGCAGGCCCTCAATGGTGTGGCGAGTAAATTCAGGAAATTCATCTAAAAAAAGAACTCCGCGATGCGCGAGGGTAATTTCCCCGGGTCGAGGAATGGCGCCTCCACCGATTAAGGACACGGCTGAAGCCGAATGATGGGGGCTGCGAAACGGACGTTGCCTCATTAATGTCTCTCGAGAACGGAGCAGTCTGGCCACTGACCAAATTCGGGTTACTTCAATCATTTCTTCATTTTGAAGCGGGGGAAGGATGGAGGGCAGGGCGCGGGCAAGCATGGTTTTGCCCGCGCCGGGCGGACCAATCATTAAGACATTATGACCCCCGGCCGCGGCAATTTCTAGGGCGCGTTTGGCCAGACCTTGTCCCTTGATGTGGGAGAAATCCAGTTCATAATCAGGCGAGGGAGAGCGGGCTGGGTGATTGGATCGAAAACAGACTAAATCAGTGATTCCCGAAAGAGAAGAGACTAGGCTGGCCAAATGAGGAACAGGATAAACAGTCAATCCCTTGATTTCCGCGGCTTCGGCCGCATTTTCCACGGGCACAAAAATCGCGGTCAATTTTTGTCCGCGCGCCGCCAGGGCAATTGAAAGAATGCCGGGCACTGGCCGGATCGTTCCATCAAGCGCTAATTCGCCAACCAGCAGGGCCTGATTCAAGAGATGGGCCGCGGTTGGCAGATGGCCGCTCTCGAGCAAAAGACTCACGGCCACGGGCAGGTCAAAACTTGGCCCTTCTTTTTTTATATCGGCCGGCGCCAGATTGATCGTGACTCTGGTTCGGGGAAACTCGAAACCAGTATTTTGAATGGCGGCGCGAATACGGTCGCGCGATTCGCGAATGGCCAGGTCGGGTAGACCAACAATAGTAAATTTAGGCAGACCAGAGGCAATATGAGCCTCAACCTCAATGAGCGCGGCTTCAATTCCGACCAAGGCGGCGGATTTAATTTTAGTGGCCATATCTTTAATATACCGCCCGGGCTTGGTTCTCGGTCAAACAAA
>CAZHKL010000001.1:10497-18033 GCA_964532695.1 uncultured Gammaproteobacteria bacterium
TGGCGCGATTGAACAGGGCGGCTGAAATAAAGCTAAAAAGGCTGTTGGTTTAAATGGACAAATTATTCACACCCCTTAAACCTAAAGAATCGTCATTGATCATTGATCAGTTTGGGTTTTCCTCTGAAGACCAGAAAAAGCAGACCCCAGAGAATCAGGAGATCAGCCAGGTTCCAAATCGAACCAGGCGCGACTTCAACTACATCAATGGCAAAACCATAAATTAAACGATCATAAAAATTAGAAGAAGCGCCAAGGATCAGGGCGAATAGAGCCGAGGTCCGGAGATCTTGGGTTTTAAGATTGGTCAGAAAGATCAATAGCAGAATGAGAAGAATGATTGAGGAAACCATCAAGATGAGACGAGGAGGCAGGGCGAGATCAAAAGCGATCCCATAATTTTTATGAAGCCGAAGGCGAGGGAAGAAATCAAAAAAGGACAGCGCGGGCACGAGTCCTTTGAGCAAAATTATTTTTAATCCGCGATCAAGGGCGAGCAGGATCACGAGGAGGATGAATGTTTTCCCTTTCACACCTCTTGGGTAAATAATTTTTTACACTCCACGCAGGCCGAGGACATTGGTCGGGCAAGCAGTCGTCGTTCGTCAATTGGTTTTTGACAATATTTACAGATGCCGTAGCTTCCCTTGTTTAATCTTTCCAACGCGCCCTCAATATCGCGCAGAGACTTTTCTAATTCTCTTTCCAAGGTGAGGTTATCGCTAAGGGTGGCCACCTCGGCCGCGTTTTCGTCTTCCTTGTCGCCGAGTTCGGGAAAACGGGCCTCAAAGGGATGTTCGCGATGCGGACTCTTGGTTGAGATTTGAGCCAACTGCTGCGTCAATCTCGCTTTTTCGTCAGCGAGTTTCAGTTCGATTTCCTCGATGAATTTTTGGCTAAAATGATTGGACATAAACCCAATTCTATCCTCCTTTTAAATTATACGAAAATGGTCATCGAGAGTCAAGTTCACTCTCCGCGCCGATGAGCGGCGGAGAATAAAAAAGCGGCGCAAGTTGAAGTCCACATGGTAGAAGATTTATGTGACTATCTTGCGCCGGGTCCCCGGCATACTCCGGGCCCAGCGCCCGCCTAACTTTTTCTCGGAAGGGTTTGGAGAAAAAGTTGGGTGGGAACTGGACCGGGGAGATCATCAGCTAGGGACAGGAAGGTGCGATCTTCTTTACCAATACTCTGGTAGTAGCCCTCAAGCATGGGTTCACGAGGGATACCGATTTGCTTTTGATTTATTTTCTTTTGTTTTTGTTTTTTATTCAAGCAAAAGTTCAGTAAAGAAGAGGGAAATGATTCTGAAAAGTTCAGGATCATGTCCCTGGAGTCAAAGAACAATGTTATTACCATTGTAGCAGAAGATGTCTATCCCGTCAAGACTTTGGCCAAATTTAGCCATTATTAACTCAAAAAAGCTTTTTCTAAAAGGGTTAGTGAGTCAATTTTTTGTTCGTACTTATCCACATGGTTTGGTTTTTTTCCATAGGTTGTCCACAATTATTTGATCCAAAATAGTCTCTCCTATATTTATGAGTAAATAATCATTTTCAAGAAATTGAAAAACTTGGCTAATTTTAGAGGATGATAATCGATCTTGAAATGCTTCAGTTGCTATTGATTGATCAGGCAGGACCAAGGGTTTTAAAGATGGGGTTTGGAATGATTGGAAAAGCGTAAAGATTTCTTCAGCCAGATATTGAAGTTCGAGTAAAAGCTTGGGGTCAGGAGATTGAATGCCAAAAAGCCACTGGTTTTTATCTGGAACGAGCAGGGCCAAACAAGGGGGAATGGGCTGATCAGGAAATTTGGGTCTGGTCACCAACCAATTGTTTTTTACTTGCGCCCGACTGGTCAGGGACGATTCGGAGCGGTTCAAGATCAAGAGACCGTTTTTTTGACTCAAGGCCTGGCGCGCCAGAGCGCGGAGAGAGGCCGGCAGGGTTGGTCCAGCCAGGATTGTAAAATCATCTTCTTGATGACCAAGGGCGAGAAGACCAGGACTGATCTGTTTGACTAGATTGACCGAATTGATTTGCTCGAGATTGAGTTGAGCTGGATCGAGAGAAGAATCAGCCTCCAGCAGGAGGAGGGCGCGCCAAGGTTGTCCAGCCGCAACCACAGCCCAATTTTTAGCTGACCAGGAAAGAGGATCAGGAAAATTTTTTTCCAAAAAATCATGAACTAAAGAGGAGGTCGGCCAAACAAAAATTATGGCGGCCCGGCTTGGGAGTTGGCGAATCAGATCAGGGTGAGACCAGAGGACGGGGAAACCAAAAATCAAGGCGCTGAAGACGACCAGCAAAGCCAGGGGGAGAATAATTTTTTTGTTCATCGAGGAAAACGAGAGGGTGGACGCGACCGACGTTGAGTGAAACCATGGTCAGAGCGATCAGGCGACTGATGATTGTTCGAGCCGGGATGCCCGCCGTATTTTTCCACCGAATAACCAGGCGCTTTTTTGAGGGAGAGGTTCAAGCGACCCATTTCATCAATTTCAATAACCTTAACCGGAACCACATCGCCGATCTTAACCACATCATGAACTGATTGGACGCGAAAGGGCGCGAGCTCGGAAATGTGAATCAAGCCCTCTTGTTTGGGCAGGATCTCGGCAAAGGCGCCAAAATCAAGAATCCGGGTGATTTTTCCCTCAAAGGTTTCCCCGACCTTGACTTCATGAGTCAAATTCTTGACCCATTCGAGCGCCTTTTCCGCGGCCTCGGAAGAGATTGAAGTAATATTGACCAGACCGCTCTGTTCAATGTCAATCTCCACTCCGGTTTTGGCAATGATTTCATTGATCACTTTGCCGCCGGGGCCAATAACATCGCGGATGCGGTCAGGATTAATCTGGAGGGTATAGATGCGCGGGGCAAAAGGAGAAAGTTCGGGTCGGGGGGCGGCCAGAACGTGAGTCATAGCTTCAAGAATCTTTTTTCGGGCTTCGCGGCCGCGGATCAGGGTTTCATGAATAATCTCGTTTGACAGTCCTCGGGTTTTAGTATCCATTTGAATGGCGGTCAGACCATCACTCGTGCCAGTGATCTTAAAGTCCATTCCTCCCTTGCCGTCTTCTAAATCCTGCAAGTCGGTAATAATTTTGAGCCGGCCGGTTTTATCTGAAGCCAAGCCCATTGCCACGCCAGCCACGGGCGCGACAATAGGAACCCCGGCGTCCATCAAAGCCAGGGTTGAGCCGCAGGTTGCAGCCATGGAGCTTGAACCATTGGAAGAGAGGATTTCGGAAACGACTCGAATGGTGTAAGGAAATTTTTCTTTGGCCGGCAGGACAGGCAAGAGCGATCGTTCGGCTAGAGCGCCGTGGCCGATTTCGCGCCGACCTGGTCCGCGCGATGGTCCGACCTCGCCAACGCAAAAAGGCGGGAAATTATAATGATGCATATAACGTTTTTTGCCGGTATATTCCATCCCCTCGACTGTTTGTTCCATTGAGGGTGAACCAAGAGTGACGACGGAAAGAGCCTGGGTTTCTCCGCGGCTGAAATGTCCTGAACCATGGGTGCGCGGCAGGGCGCCGACCTCAATCGTCAGGGGTCGAATTTCATCCAGACCGCGGCCATCAACTCGGCGGCCCTCGTCCAAAATTTGGCGCGTGACCTCGGATTCAATCAGATCATAAACCGCATTGAGGGCGATGGCCCTTTTCTCTTTGCCGATATTTTTGTTGATTAGATATTCCTCCAACTCGGTTTCTAAATGATGACGCGCTTCGCGTCGTTCCGCTTTAGCGGCTCGGGGAGCGTCAAAAAATGATTTCTGGATCTTGGGCAAAAGAAAGGCTCGGGCGTCTTCGAGCAAGGCCGCCCGTTCCTCCAAGATTCGTTTTTCTTCATCCGTCGCCGGCTCCAAGATGGGTTTTTTAGGCCGACCGACTTGAGAGACCACCTCGCCAATGAGGGCTAAAATTTCCCGCAAGTGTTTTTGGCCGAAAAGAATCGCCTCCTCCATTACTTCTTCCGTCACTTGATTAGCCCCGGCCTCGATCATCACCACTTGATCAGGCAGACCGCAAACCACGAGATCAAGCAGACTTTTTTCACGGGCGGCAAAGGTGGGATTAACCACCCATTCCGCCTCGCGATCAGGACCGTCCGAAGGAATGCGGCCAATCCTGATGCCGGCGATTGGGCCTGACCAAGGAATATCCGAGATGGCCAGCGCCGTTGAGGCGGCGACAAGGGCCGGGATGTCGGCGTCGTTCTCCAGATCAACGGAAAGAACCGTGGCTGTGACCTGAACATCATTGCGCAGACGTTCATCAAAGAGCGGTCGGATGGAACGATCAATCATCCGCGAGATGAGGATCGCGTCGTCCGAGGGGCGGCCCTCTCGTTTGATAAAACGCGAACCCTTGATTTTGCCGGCGGCATACAATTTTTCTTCGTAATCAACCAGCAGGGGGAAAAAATTAATACCCTCCCGTTTGGTTTCCGCGAGCACGGCCGTGGCTAGGACCACCGTATCGCCGTAACGAACCGTGCAGGCGCCGTTTGTTTGACCGGCGTAGCGGCCGACTTCAATGATCAGGTTTCGGCCGCCCCATTGGGTTTCAAATTTTTGAATCATAGGGAATTAGATAAAGGTGCGTTTGGTGCGGGTCGAGGTCGGATGGCCGCCGCGAATCAGGAATTTTTTTTGATCCTCGGAAAGATTCAAAAAACTATCGGCGGTTTCAATCAATTTGCTGGAAGCGGTTTCGCGGAAAGCCACAATTTCAACTTGGCGACCGCGGTTTTTGAGATATTCAACCAGGGGGATATAATCGCCGTCGCCGGAAACCAGGACAATCACATCCAGGACATCGGAGACACGGATGGCGTCAACCGCAATCCCCACATCCCAATCCGCTTTTTTGGCTCCGCCAAAAAATTCCTGCAGTTCTTTTTCATGGGTTTCAATCCCGCTCTTGACCAGGGCCTCAAAAAACGGTTTTTCCTCGCCCGTCTTGGTGCGCACCACATAAGCGATCGCCCGGATCAGTCGGCGGCCGGCCACCGCGGCTTCAACCACTTGTTTAAAATTGACATGAGAATTAAAAAGATTGCGGGCTGAATAATACATGTTTTGGGTGTCAATAAAAACACCCACTCTTTGGTCAGGATGTTTAATCATAGTTTGAGTTTGGCCGCGAGCGCCTCGTGGGCGGCCGCGTCCTCGCGGGCCAGATATTTTAAGAGTCGGCGCCGTTCGCCGACCTTTTTTACCAAGCCTCGGCGGCTGGAAAAATCTTTTTTATGAGTTCGCAGGTGATCGGAAAGCTGTTTGATTTCCTCGGTCAGAATGGCGATTTGGACTTGAGGCGAGCCGGTGTCCGCCGCGTGGGTTTTGAACTTCTCGATAATTTTTTCCTTAGTTTTTTTGTCCAGCATATTGGCATCCGGGTCAGGTTGAGCCAAGGCCCAGCCGACCTATAATAATAGAACCTCTTTACCCTATCATAGTCCTGCTGGATTTGACAAGAGCCTTTTCAAACCTTATTCTGATTTTTGTCAGGATGAATTTTTGATTGCTCCCTTCTCCCCCCATAGTTCAATGGATAGAACGCCAGACTTCTAAGCTGGTTATGGGAGTTCGATTCTCCCTGGGGGGAAGAGCGAGTGATGAAAAGAGGAGAAATATGGTGCCCGTGGTGTAATGGTTAGCACAGAGCCCTGTGGAGGCTCCAGTGAGAGTTCGAATCTCTCCGGGCACCCCAACAAATCGGCCCTGATGGCGGCCGATTTGTTGTATAATAGATAATTATAATGAGTTTTGAGATGGTTTCAAGGTATGTCTGACCGATTCCATACCCATAAAATTAAAGAGCCGCAGCCGCTTTCTTCCCGGCAAAGACAGCGATTAAAACAAGTCGGGGTCTTGTTGTTAGTCCTGCTGGCTATCTATTTTCTTTTTGTTTTTGTCAATTTGATTATTGAGGTCGTGCGGCCGCGGCCGCCACTGGCGCTGGGCGCCACTTTTTCGCCAGCCTATGCCCGGTTTTTAGGTCTGGAACCGCGGGCGACTTATCTGGCCCTGCTTGATGAATTGGGCGCTCGTCGTTTACGTTTGTCAGCTTATTGGGAGGAGATTGAGCCAGCCCCAGGTGTTTTTAATTTCGAGGAACTTGATTGGCTGCTGGAAGAGGCGGCCAAACATCAGGCTCGAGTGATTCTGGCCTTGGGTTTTAAATTGCCGCGTTGGCCCGAGTGTCACGCGCCGGCTTGGGTTTGGAAATTAACAGCGGCGGAACGGCAGACCGCGACCCGGGAACTGATCAGAGCTATTGTCAATCGCTACCGTTTTCAGCCAGCTATTTTTGCCTGGCAAGTGGAAAATGAACCATTGCTTGGATCATTTGGTCTTTGCCCTGAACCTGATCGCGAATTTTTGAAACAAGAAGTGGCGTTGGTGCGCTCACTTGATCATCGGCCAATTATTCTGACTGAAAGCGGCGAGCTTTCTACTTGGTTAGGCGCCGCGACTTTAGCCGACATTTTGGGTATTAGTATGTATCGGGTTTCCTGGAATCCGGTTTTGGGCTATATCTATTATCCTCTAACCCCAAGTTTTTATCGCCAGCGCGCCCGAGCCGCCAGAACATTTACTCGTCAGATCATGGTTACTGAACTTCAGGCCGAGCCCTGGGTGCCCGCCGGTATTCTTCAGGCGACTAAAGAGGAGCAATATCAATCAATGAATCCTCGCCGATTAAAAGATAATTTGAATTTTGTCGAGCGGGCTGGTTTTGATGAGGTTTATCTCTGGGGGGTTGAATGGTGGTATTGGCTGAAAGAAAAACAGAATGATCCCCTGATGTGGCAGGCGGGTCTGACTTATTTTCGGAATGTCCACAGGTAGATTGTTTGAGGATTTAAGGGTAGAATTAAGGAGTATGACTCAAGAAAACGAACACGAACTTGGTTCGGCGCCTGGTCTTTGCGCGGTTTGCGATCGGAATTTGGAAGGTCAAAAGACGGTTCACTCTCAAGAGTTTCGCGGCCTGCTTTATTCTTTTTGTTCGGCTGATTGCTTGCGGGAATTTTTAGAAGACCCCGAGGCTTTTATGGAAGAGGAAGATGAATCGTAAATTTATGCCGATGAATTTGACGCAGAAAATTATCACCCGCCACTTAGTCGGCGGAAAGATGATTCCGGGCGAGCCGGTTGCCCTGCGGATTGATCAGACCCTGACCCAAGACGCCACCGGCACCCTGGCTTATTTGCAATTTGAGGCCATGGGTCTGGCTCGGGTGAAAACCGATCTCTCGGTTTCTTATGTTGATCACAACCTGCTCCAGACTGATTTTATGAATGCGGATGATCATCGTTTTTTACAAACAATGGCCGCTCGTTTTGGGGCGTATTTTTCGCGACCCGGCAATGGCATTTGCCATCAAGTGCATTTGGAAAGATTTGCCGCTCCGGGCAAAACCCTCTTGGGGTCTGACAGCCATACCCCCACTTCAGGCGGGGCTGGTCTCTTGGCTTTGGGGGCCGGGGGACTCGATGTCGCCTTGGCCCTGG
>CAZHKL010000001.1:18043-18893 GCA_964532695.1 uncultured Gammaproteobacteria bacterium
ATTTTGTGATGCCCCAGATTGTCGGGGTTCGGCTGACAGGAAAACTTCAACCGTTTGTCACGGCTAAGGATATTATCTTGGAAATGTTGCGACGTTTGACCGTCAAGGGCGGTCGGGGCAAAATTTTTGAATATTTTGGCCCTGGAGCGGCTGACCTCCGCGTGCCAGAACGGGCGACCATCACTAATATGGGAGCGGAACTCGGAGCGACCACCTCGATTTTTCCTTCTGATGAGCAGACGCGCGTTTATCTGGCGGCTCAAGATCGAGTTTTGGTTTGGCAGCCGCTGGCGGCTGATCCGGGCGCGTCTTATGATGAAATAATGGAGATCAATCTTAATGAACTTGAACCAATGATGGCTTGTCCGCAAAGTCCGGATAATGTCAAAAGGGTGCGGGAAGCGGCTGGCCAGCCCGTGGCCCAAGTGGCGATTGGTTCTTGCACTAATTCATCCTACATGGATTTAATGACCGTGGCCCAGATGCTGCGGGGCCGGAAGGTTCACCCGCGGGTGACGATGGGGATGACGCCTGGTTCGCGGCAGGTGATGCAGATGGTGGCCCGAGATGGCGGTCTTGAAATTTTTATTGATTCAGGCGTTCGGATTTTGGAAAGCGCCTGCGGTCCTTGTATTGGCATGGGTTTTGCTCCGCCGACTGATGGGGTTTCTATCCGTTCTTTTAATCGTAATTTTTCCGGCCGTTCCGGGACCAAGGATGACCGGGTTTATCTGGCTAGTCCTGAAACAGCCGCGGCTTGCGCTTTGGTTGGTCAAATTACTGATCCGCGCGATCTCAATCTGGCTCCAATTAAAATTGAAATGCCGGCTCAATATATTATTGACGACGG
>CAZHKL010000001.1:18903-21782 GCA_964532695.1 uncultured Gammaproteobacteria bacterium
GCGTAGGCGGCCGCGCTCAAGTGCTCGCCGCCCACCCGGGTCGTGCGGAAAGCGTTTAAGGTGATGAGGATAACGGCCGAACCGCCGACGGCAAAGATGGTGATGGCCACGAGCGCCTCAACCAGCGACTGACCAAGTCGAGATTATTCGCGGACCAAACATCAAGCCCCTGCCAGTGATGGATCCCTTGCCGGCGCGGCTCGAGGGTTTGGTTTTAATCAAGGTGGGTGACAATGTTTCCACTGACACGATTATGCCAGCCGGGGCTCGGGTTCTGCCTCTTCGCTCCAACCTGCCGGCAATTTCTGAATTTACTTTTGAACCGATTGATCCGACTTTTCCCCGGCGGGCGCGGGAAGCAGGCTGTGGTTTTGTGGTCGCGGGGTCAAATTATGGTCAGGGTTCGAGCCGCGAGCACGCGGCTCTGGCCCCCCGTTATCTAGGCATTCGGGCGGTGATTGCTAAATCCTTTGCTCGAATCCACGCGGCCAATCTGGTTAATTTTGGTATTCTACCCCTTATTTTTGTGAAACCTGAAGATTACGACGCCCTACGTCAAGCTGATGAATTGAGGCTGGAAATTAATAATTTGGATTCAAATTTAATTTTAAAAAATTTGACCCAAATCAGTGAGATCCCTGTCACTCATCATCTGGCTCGGCGGGAACTGGAGATTATTCGGGCGGGCGGCTCCCTGGCTTTTATTCGAGCTCGTCGGGCCGCGGCCGCCCCGGCTCTGACGGTATGAACTATTTTATTTTTTTGATCTTGGCGGCTTTTTTGCCTGCCGCGGCTGTTCAGGCCGCGTACTTTGATTATGATTTGGCCGTGGAAAAGATTACTTTTTCTGAAGAAAATTTGATGAGCGGCCAGTCGGTGCGAATCTACGCCCGGGTTCATAATCTGGGCAACCGGGACACGAAGGGTTATGTTTCTTTTTATCACGGTCCAGCCGTGATTGATGAATCCCAGATTGTTTCGGTGCGAGCCAACAGCGTGGCCGATGAAGTTTTCATTGATTTTGTGGTGCCTGATCAGCAATTCAATATTCGAGCCGCTCTCCAGGGAGCTAATCCGCGCGATGATAATCCAGCCAATGATGAAACCATGACCCCATTGATCATTCCTCAACCTGATGCTGATCGGGATCGGGTGGCTGATCGCTTGGACAATTGTCCAGGCTTGGCCAATGCGGATCAATTGGATACTGATGGCGATCAGGCGGGTAATGCTTGTGATGAGGATGATGATCAGGACGGCCTAACTGATCAGGAGGAGGTCGGACGGGGCACTAATCCTTTAGCCCTGGATACTGACAATGATGGGGTGAGCGACGCGACTGATGTTTATCCGCTTGATCCATCTCGGTCCAAGCTATTGCCTTTACCATCAGTTTCGATCCCCGCGCCAGCCCCAGCCATTATTGGTCAGAATTTATCCTCCTCCCAGACCCTGTCTCCTGATTCCCAAACTAATCCTCCCTCCTCAAGCGAGGCTGATCAATCAACTGCTCCTTCAGTCTCTTCTGGATCTGGGTCTAATTCTAATCCAACCCCTGTTTCTCCATTGATCAGTCCCACCTCTTGGCCAATTGAAGTTCAAAATCCATCCCCCTCTTTGCCGCCAAAACAAGAGCGAACCTTTGCTGAAAATTTGCGCTATTTTGATCAGCCGCGATTTATTGAGCCGGGCAATCCTCGCGTTTGGTGGCTCATCTCCGCTCTTTCCGCCCTGGCTCTAGTTTCTTTGGTTATAGAAAAAGTGCAGGCTCGTCGTCTGCCTGATCTATCTAATGAATCCAAGCCGTTAAAAACTTCTGAATCACCAGCCACGATCCTGGTGCCAGTGATTAGTTCGACTAAATTAAAACGATCTCCTCGTCGTCGGAAATCATTATCTAAATCTAAGAAGTCTGGATCACGAATTCCTAATTCCTAATTCAGAATTATGTATCCGGTGACGATTATTCGCGGTGATGGCACTGGGCCGGAATTGGTTGAGGCCATCCTGCCGGTTCTTGAAGCCACGGGTGTTTCTTTTAGGTGGGAGATTTTGGATGCGGGTGAAAATGTGATGGCTCGCTGTGGCGAGCCGCTGCCGGATTATGTGGTTGAATCTATTAAAAGGAATAAGGTTTGTTTGAAGGGCCCGATTACCACACCAGTGGGCAAGGGATTTCGTTCAATCAATGTGCGGTTGCGTCAGGACTTGGATTGTTTTGCCAATGTGCGGCCAGCCAAGACTTATCCTGGCGTGCGCGCGCGTTTTGAGAATATTGATTTGGTGATTATTCGGGAAAACATTGAAGATCTTTACGCCGGTCTTGAGTTTGAGCAGGGGAAGACCGAGACGGCCGAGCTGGCCGCGTTTATTGAGGGCAAACTTAAAAAGAAAATCCGGCCCGATGCTGGTGTTTCGATCAAGCCGATTTCATTGTTTGGAAGCGAACGGATTGTCCGTTACGCGTTTGAGTACGCGCGGGCGCATCATCGCCAGAAAGTGAGCGCGGTGCACAAGGCTAATATTATGAAGCATACCGACGGGCTCTTTCTCGCGGTGGCCAAGCGCGTCGCGGAAGAGTATCCGGACATCGCCTTCGAGGATGTGATCGTGGACAATATGTGCATGCAGCTCGTGCAAAAGCCCGAACTCTATGATCTGCTCGTCTGTCCCAATCTCTACGGCGACATTATTTCAGATCTGGCCAGCGGCCTGGTGGGCGGGCTGGGGGTGACGCCGGGCGCGAACATTGGCAAAGATTATGCTATTTTCGAAGCCGTCCATGGCAGCGCGCCAAAGTATACGGGAATGAATAAGGTCAATCCGACGGCCATGATTTTAGCCGGCAAAATGATGCTTGAACATTTAGGCGAGCATCA
>CAZHKL010000001.1:21814-27357 GCA_964532695.1 uncultured Gammaproteobacteria bacterium
CCCGACTTGAGAGAGCCGTGGCCGCCGTGATTCGAGAAGGAAAAAATGTCACCTATGATTTGAAACCAAACCGCGAGGATCCAACCGCTGTCGGCACCCGCGAGATGTCAGAAGCTGTGCTCGGTCATCTTAAGATTAGTTGTCAGTTGTAAATTGTTCGGAGCTGGGCAGAGGGAGGAGTGTTTGACAAGATAAGTCTTGAGTCTTAGACTGGCAGCAAGAAGTTTTATGAAGAAACACAGTGTCTATCTTGATCATGCGGCCGCCACGCCAGTGGACCCGCGGGTGCGGGAGGCGATGACACCGTACCTGGCGGGCGAGTTTGCCAATCCGTCAGCCATTTATGCCGGAGGCCGCCGTGTCCGTGAGGCGATTGATCGAGCGCGGGGAACAGTCGCTCAAGTTTTGAATTGTTCAATTGATGAAATTGTTTTTACCGGCAGCGGCACGGAAAGCGATAATCTGGCTATTTTGGGCCTGGCGCGTTTTTATGGCCGCCGTTCAAATTTTAAGCATCTGATCACCAGCGCGATCGAGCATCAGGCCGTGCTGACCGCGGTCAAACATCTGGAAGATAAAGAAGGCTTTCGGGCAACCTTTCTCAAGCCTGACAAATTTGGTTTGATTGATCCGGCAGCGGTGCGGGAGGCCCTGACGGCCGAAACCGTGGCGGTTTCAGTGATGTTGGCTAACAATGAAATCGGCACGATTAATCCGATTCGGGAAATAGCCAAGGTGATTCGTGATCAAAAAAAAGAGTGGGGCCGCGCTCCGGGTGAACCGCCGTTTTTTCACACCGACGCTTGCCAGGCGGCTGGTTATCTTAATCTTGAGGTTGGGAAGTTGGGGGTTGATCTTTTGACGATTAATGGTTCGAAGATTTATGGCCCCAAGGGCACGGGCGCGCTTTACCTTCGTCGCGGCGTGAAACTTGAACCCCTTATTTACGGCGGCGGTCAGGAGTTTAGATTGCGCAGCGGCACGGAAAATGTGGCCGGCATTGTTGGCTTGGCCTTCGCGCTGAAGCTGGCCAATGAAGAACATGAGGCCGAGTCTCTTCGACTCATTCCTCTGCGCGACAAGCTGATCAGCGAGCTTCAGGCGCGCATCCCCAAGGTAGTTTTAAATGGCCACCCCGCTCTTCGTTTGCCAAACAATGTCAATGTTTCGATTTTGGATATTGAAGGCGAGGCAATGTTGCTTTATTTAGATGAGGCTGGTGTTTCCGCTTCAACTGGTTCGGCCTGCGATTCAGCATCGCTCGAACCATCGCATGTGATTTTGGGTCTTGGCCGGCCCTATGAATACGCTCACGCCAGTCTCCGTTTCACTTTGGGCCGAAGCACAACCGAAGAGGATATTGATTACCTGCTTGGAGTGATGCCTAAGATCGTCAAGATTCTGCGTCAAATCTCTCCGCTGCGCCTGAAGGTGGAGGATGAGGCTAAGATTGGCACCCAGGCCTCGAGAGAAATGGCAGCCGCTTTTCTGGCTGGTCGGCCTCATTGGGAATCAAGAGACAAATATGTTTGAGGGCGCGGAAGTAGTTAATCCTCGCACCAAGGAGAAGTGGGTCTACACCGAGATCGTGAAGAATCATTTTTTTCATCCCCAAAATTTATTGCTGACCGATCCGCTCGAAGATCAATACGATGCTCGGGGAATTGTGGGTTCGGCCGCTTGCGGCGACACGATGTCAATGTGGATCAGGGTGGATCGAGTCGAGGACAAGATTATTGATCTCAAATGGCGCACCTTTGGCTGCGCGAGCGCCATTGCCTCAACCTCGATGTTTTCCGTGATGGTTACGGAAAATGGCGGGATGAAAATTGATCAAGCTCTGAAAATTAAACCGCAGGATATTATGGCCAGATTGGGCGGCCTGCCGAATCGAAAAATTCATTGTTCGGTCTTGGCGGACAAGGCTTTTCGCAAGGCCGTCAATGAGTATTTTCGGGTCAGCGGTCAGTTTCATCGTCTTCAGGTTGAGGGGGCCAAGGTGATTGACCAGCGACTCAACATCACGGATCAGGATATTGAGGAGGCCGTGCTCGAGGGGGCGCAAACCCTGGAAGAGGTTCAATATAAGCTGAAGGTGGGGGTGGGAGATCCGGCCGCTCGGCCGGAAATTGAGGAGTTGATCAGATTTTATCGGGAAAAATATTATGGCTAGTGATTTATTGGCTGGGGTTGAATCGGCGCTGGAAGAAATGCGGCCCTCATTGGTCAGTCACGGCGGTGATGCCAACCTGCTCAAGATCGAGAAGGGGATAGTTTATTTAAAACTCGCCGGCGGTTGTCAGGGTTGCCCAATGTCCGCCCTGACCTTTGGTGTTTTTTTAAAAGAGATGTTGCAGGAGAAATTTCCCCAAGAGATTAAGGATGTGGTTTGGGACGAAATCTATGCGTCAGATCAAAATTGTCATTGACCCCGACCTTTGTATTGGCGCCGCTTCTTGTGTCACGATCAAACCGGAGTTTTATCAATTAAACGTTCTGAATAAGGCGATCGTGATTGATCCGGCGGACCGCCAAGCCGAGCCGTCATACAGTCGTCGGCTTGAGGTGTCTGATTCTGATTACGAAGGGATTCTGCTCGCGGCCGAATCCTGTCCAACCCGGGCGATTTTTATTTATGACGAGGCCGGCCACCAGATCTATCCAAAGGGTTGACTATCTTATTATCGGCGGCGGGATTGCGGGCACGACCGCGGCCGAGACGATTCGCCAACTTGATCGAGAAGGGAAGATTGTCATTGTTTCAGAAGAGGCTTATCCTCTTTATTCGCGTGTTCTTCTGCCTCATTATCTTCGCGGCCGAGTGGCCCGCGATTTTGTTTTCCTTAAAAACGAGAAATGGTATGAAGAATTAGGCCTGACTCTGTTGAAAGGACGATCTCTTTGCTCGCTCCGTTTGGCTGATCATCAGGCCGAACTGGATGATGGAACGATCTATCATTATCAAAAACTGTTAATCTCGACCGGGGGGCGGGTCAAGAAATTAGACCTCCCTGAACTCGCGGGCATCACCTATTTTCGAACCCTGGATGACGCGGATCAGATTCGGCAAGCGCTGCAGGCGATTGATCAGACGGAAACAAGGCCGCCTTGCGGAGTGGTTTATGGCAGTGGTTTTATCGCCCTGGAATATCTGGCGATTTTTCGGGAACGAAAGTTCGAGACCCATCTTGCTTTTCGCCGCGATCAGTATTGGCGAGCCTATCTAGAGGAATCATCCGAAAGGCTCTTGCGCCGAATTTTTGCCCAACAAGATATCCACTTGCATCCGCAGATTGAGTATGTAAAAGTGAAGGGCAGCCAACAACTGGAGGAAGTTGATTTTGGCCGTCAACAATTGAAAACAAGTATTTTGGGGATTGGGATTGGTCTTTTGCCCAATCTTGAACCATTGCTAAAGGCGCGCTTGGCAGTGAGGGGCGGAATTTTGACTAATGAATACCTGGAGACCGGCTCGCCGGATGTCTACGCGGCCGGCGATGTGGCTGAATTTTTTGACTTGACCGCGGGACGTCATCGCCTTTTGGGCAACTGGGTCAATGCCCAGCAGCAGGGTCGGCGAGCCGGGTTAAATATGACGGGCGATCGTCAGCCGTTTGAACTTGTTTCCGCTTATTCAATTTCTCCTTTTGGTCTGACCATTACTTTTGCGGGCGATGTTCTGCGGGAAGCGGCGGAAAAAATCATTATCCGCGGTTCGCCCGAATTTGGCGGAGTCACCCAAATTTTTTTGCGGAATAATCGAGCAGTGGGCGCGACTCTAATCAATATGAATCAAGATCGGACCCAACTCACGGAATTGATTAGAAAAAAAACCGATCTTCGGCTCGTTCAAAATGAATTGAGCGATTTAGGAACTGACCTATCCAGGTTTGTTTAAGGTTATGTCTCCTTTAGATAAGCCTCAAGACCGCCAACATTATGACCGCGCGGGAATTTATCGCGCGATTGAACTTTTGCCCGAACAGGCCAAACAGGCTTGGGCCGAGGCCAGGCGGATAGTTTTGCCCGCGCCTTATCGTCGCGCGCGCGAAGCAGTGATGAGCGGCATGGGCGGTTCGGGTTTGGCTGGTCATTTGATTGAATCCGCTTTTCGTGATCGGTTGCGCGCGCCTTTTTTTCTTTTGCATGGAGAGGAGGCGCCGCATTATCTCGGGCCGGAGACCCTGGTTTTTCTTTCCAGCTATTCAGGAACGACTGAAGAGGTTTTAAATTTTTGGCAAGAGGCTCGCCAAAGACGGGCCAAACTTTTGGGGCTCACTTCGGGTGGCGATCTGGGTCAGGCCATCACTCGGGGGGCGCTTCGGGGTTATCGGTTTTCGCCAACCTATAATCCCGGGGACAAACCGCGATTTGGTTTGGGTTATTTGTTTTTTGGTCTGCTTGGTCTTTTGCGCGCCGCTCGCCTGCTTCCTCTCTCGGCGGCCGAGATGAGCGACGGTTTCGCCGCTCTGCGCGAAGCGGTGGCTCGTTTTGGAGTGAATCGGCCGCAGAAAATCAATCTGGCAAAACAATTGGCTGAAAATTTTCACCAAAGGATCCCTATTTTTCTAGGTCCGGTTTTTTTAGAAGATTCGGCGCGGATCATCGCCAATCAAACCCATGAAACAGCCAAACAATTCGCTTTTCATTTTGCCCTGCCTGAACTGAATCATCATTTAATGGAGGGTCTGAAGCATCCGGCCGCGGTTCGGAGGAATCTGGTTTTCTTGATGCTTGATTCATCTCTGCTTCAAGGAAAGATGTCTCGTCGTTTGGCGCTGACCCGGGAGATTATTAAAAAACATCGCCTGCCTCTTTCAGTTTATCGTCCGCGCGCGAAGACTAGACTGGGTCAAATCGCCGAGATTTTGGTTTTTGGCAGTTTCCTGTCCTATTATCTAGGGCTCTTGAACCGTCTTGATCCCGCGCCAAACCCATGGGTGGATTACTTCAAACAGCGGCTCGGGCGTTAGTCTTCTTTGAGATTCGCCACATCCGTGCTTGGTGGCGAGTCTTTTTTATTTTTTCTCTTTCCTTGTTTTTCTCTCGTTGGTTTTGGCCGACCCTGACCTTTCCTGATCCTGATTCTTTTTATCATATTCGGATGACTGAATTTTTGGCCGGCGGGTTCTGGTCTGATTTTCCCTGGCTGCCCTTCACCACTCTGGCGCGTCATTATGCCGATCATCATTTTCTTTATCATGTTTTTTTGTTTCCCTTTGTTTCTTTTTTCGGTCCCGAGGTTGGGGCCAAGATCGCGACCGTGATTTTATCCGGCCTGGTTTTGGCTGTCTTTTATTTTGTCGCTCGAGCCTTAAAATTGCGCTGGCCTTTGGCCTTGACCCTCTTGCTTATATCCGCGGCTTCATTTATGTTTCGTCTGCATCTGACCAAGGCGCCAGCGATTTCCATTATCTTTATTCTTCTCGGTCTGCTTTTTTTGATTCAAAACCGCTGGCGCCGCCTCGCGGTTTTGAGTTTTCTTTTTGTTTGGACGCATGGTTCTTGGCCCCTGCTCGCGGTTTTGGCCCTGGTCTATCAAC
>CAZHKL010000002.1:0-2798 GCA_964532695.1 uncultured Gammaproteobacteria bacterium
TTGCTCGTGCCAGGACTCGAACTGCAACTATTATGATTTTCCGCAAACAACAACATCATCATCATCGCGGGCGGCGGCGTCAGAGCCGTCCTCTCCCGCCAACACCCAGCGCCCCGCGCGAGCTTTTTATACATGGCGCGGGAGACGCCCCGCCTCTCCGTATTTACGCTCTGGGCGGGCTGGAAGAAGTCGGCCGCAACTGCACGATTCTTGAGTGCGGGGATGACCTGATCATTGTTGATCTGGGTTTAATGTTCCCGGAAGAGGATATGCCGGGCATTGATTACATCATTCCCAACATCACTAGCTTGCGCGGTAAGGAAAAAAACATCCGCGGCATCATTATCACTCATGGTCACTATGACCACATCGGCGGCATTCCGCATCTCTTGGGTCTCCTTGGCAACCCGCCCCTTTACACCGCCCCGCTGACCGCGGGCATCATTCGCAAACGTCAGGAGGAATTTCGCAATGGCGGTAAACCCAATATCCAAATGGTTCGAAGCGACACCAAGATTCAGTTGGGTAAACATTTTGTTTTTGAACCCTTTCATATTAATCACAATATCTCTGATGCTTTTGGTGTTGCCATCGAGACACCCTATGGTCTGGTGCTTTTTACCGGCGACTTTAAATTTGATTACACGCCGGTCAATGACGAGCCGGCTGATCTGCAGCGGATCGCTCTTTTTGGCGCCCGCAATGTCCTGGCTCTTTTTTCTGATTCAACCGACGCGACCAGTCCCGGTCAGCAAATTTCGGAAAAAACCGTGGGTGACGAACTTCGAAAAATAATTGAAGCCGCGCCAAGTCGAATCTTAATCGGCACCTTCTCCTCCCTGCTCACCCGCATCCAGCAGCTCATTACGATTGCCGAGGAAACTGGCCGCCGTGTTCTGCTTGAAGGACGGAGTATGAACGCCAATGTTGAAATTGCCAAAGAACTCGGTTACATGAAAATCAAACCCGGAACCCTGATTGAATCAGGCGAATTGCGACGTCTCTCGCCGGAAAAAATTATGGTCATTTGCACCGGCGCCCAGGGTGAGAAAAACGCGGTCCTGATGCGGCTGGCTAATAATGAACATTCTTATCTCTCGGTCGAGCGGGGCGACACGATTATTTTTTCTTCCTCGGTCATTCCGGGCAATGAACGCACGGTCCAAAGCTTAAAAGACACACTTGTCCGTCATGGGGCGCGAATTGTCCATTATGCCAATATGGATGTTCACGCCGGCGGACACGCCAAACAAGAGGATCTCAAACTAATGATTCGTCTCACTAAACCGCATTTCTTCGCGCCGGTTCATGGCAATCGTTTCATGCTCGAGGCCCACGCCGATCTGGCCGAATCAATCGGCCTGCCGCGCGACCACATCTTTGTGGCGGACAATGGTCAAATTATGGAATTTGACAAACACGGCGGCCGCCTGACCAAGGAATATGTGCCGACCGAACATGTGATGGTTGACGGTTTGGGGGTGGGCGATGTTTCGCACACGATCTTGCGCGAACGGCGGCAAATGGCTGATGACGGCATGTTTGTGGTCATTGTCACGATTGATCAAAAAACCGGCGCCTTGATCGGGTCGCCAGACATTATCTCCCGAGGCTTTGTCTATATGAAAGAATCGCGCGAGTTGATTGAAAAGGCTCGTTCAAAAATCAAAAAAATTCTCAAGGACACTGACCAAGCCTCTCCGGCTTTTGAAGATTATCTGAAAAATAAAATCCGGCATGAAATCGGTCAGTTTCTTTTCTCTCAAACCCGACGCCGACCGATGATTCTACCGGTTCTGATTGAGGTCTAAAAAAACGGCCCCTAACGACAGGAGGCCGTGACGGCTCGACGCACCCAGGTGAGGAATACTGGTCGGCGCATGCCGCTGGGATTGGCGCGACGTTTCCTCAACTGGCCATCTTTTTCGCAACTGATATGCAGATTGGCGCGAAAGGTCGGATGTGATCGAGTAGAATTCTCGGCCGATAGCGGTTCGATCCCCAACTCATTCACCAGCTTGGCGAGCTTGTAATCCTGATCAAGTTCAAGACGAATGCTCTGCCAGGCTGCTGACTTGAGCTGATCAATGAGATAGACCTTGGTCATCATTGGTCCAGTCAGGATCAGCGCCAACCACAAAAATGCGCGCATCGCTTCCTCCTTTTTGCTTTGCTCCTCAAGCCCCAAGAGTCTAGCAGACGATCAATCTTAACGCAAGCCGACTTTCCGGCGCACTTCTTCCATGGTCTTGGCCGCGAGTTTGGATATTTTTTCTGCCCCGTCGGCTAAAATTTGAGTGAGCTTGTCTGGCTGACCAAGCAGGACCCTCCTCTGCTTCCGGAAAGAAGCAAAATGGCTAATAATTCTTTCGGCTAAAACTTCTTTCAGTTCCGAGTATTTGATTTTTCCCCGAGCATAGGCGGTTTCAAACCTTTTCTGATCGGCCAGCGAACCAAAATTTTCCAAGAGCAAAAAAAGATTAGCCACCCCCGGACTTTTTTTCTTTGAATCCGCCGGACCCAGATCAGTCACCGCCCGCTTGATCCTAGAGACAATCTCGGCTGGCTCGTCGGCCAAAGAAATAAATGATCCAGGCAATGACTTGGACATTTTTTTTGTTGGGTCAAGCAGACTCATCACCCGCGGCGTCTTGGTCAGCCGGGGTCTGGGTTCGGGAAAAGTAGAACCGAATTTTTTATTAAAAAAACGGGCCAGATCGCGGGTCAACTCCAGATGCTGAATCTGATCCTCGCCCACTGGCACGGAGGTGGCTTTGGGTAATAAAATATCCGCCGCC
>CAZHKL010000002.1:2808-25119 GCA_964532695.1 uncultured Gammaproteobacteria bacterium
AGACCGGATAATCAAAAAGGCCAACATTCACATTTTGTTTTTGACGCGCGGCCTTATCTTTAAACTGGGTCATCCGTTCCAAAAAACTCATTGGCGTCAAGGTGCTTAAAATCCAAGCCAATTCCGTCACCGCGGGCGCTCGCGATTGCTGATAGATGACGGATTTTTTTGGATCAAGCCCAGCAGCCAAATATTCGGCGGCCAATTCCAAAATCTGGCCCGGCTTTTCTCGGGGGTCATAATTCTCGGTCAGGGAATGATAATCGGCAATCATAAAAAAACACTGGCCCGGATATTGATTTTGGAGAACGACAAAATTTCGCAACGATCCTAAATAGTTGCCCAAATGCAACGGTCCGGTCGGCTGCATGCCCGACAAAATAATTTCAGTCTGTCTAATCACCATAAATTCGGTCTCGAATCTTTGATAACCAAGGTGAGTTCTTATCAACTCTACCACCAATTAAAACGACTCGTCAACGCCTCCCCTTGCCTCCTCCCACCGCTCAGCGGTGGAATAGGCTCGCCACCGCTGAGCGGTGGAAAATAATAAAAAAGGATCCTCTTTCGAGAATCCTTTTTTATTGTCCCTTTAAGCCAGCCGATAAGCCGAATTCTGTCAGCGCCAAAGCGCGGATGATCATCTCTCTGGTCCCGCGATTACTCGCGGGATCATGCGGGCTAAGATCTGCCCTTGCACCGGATAGGTGTTTTCCACGACGTCCCTCACGAGACTGTCCCGCGTGAGCTCTTACCTCACGATTTCAACCTTACCATAATGGGGGAGAGACGAGACCAGAGCATTCTAATCTCCAATCTCTAATCTCCAATCTCCATTAGTAGGCGGTATGTTTTCTGTTGCACTTTCCGTGGCCTTCACAATGAAAATCGGGTCGAGAGGATCGGCCGTCGAAGTGTTCCGATGGCTGACCATATTGATCCCTGATTTTCCTTGGTTGTGCCCGTCGCCGTTAGCGACTATCGCTGACTATCGCCGCGGCCAGTTTTCCGCTTTCCGCTTCCAACTGGTCGCTCCGATAGGGTGTTCGGACTTTCCTCTCCCTGCTTTCTCAATGAAAACAAGAAGCGATCATCTAGCTGACTCAAAGGAACTGAACAAAAGTGTAACAATCTCGGAGAAGGTTGTCAAGGTCAGTCCGGCTCGCTATACTGGCTTCAGCTTATGAAACACACTCGCCTCTTTTTCCTGATCTTGCTTATTCCCCTTGATTATCTGGCCTTGCTTTTGGCGGCTTTTTTGACTTACTTTATCCGTTTTGAATCAATGACCGAATTCCTGCCAGTCATCTATGAAATTCCTTTTCGAGATTATTTTGAAACCGCCCTGGTGGTTGCCGCCGGCTGGATTATCCTTTTTGCCGCCGGCGGTCTTTACACGATCAGACGCCGCCGACTGACGGATGAACTGGCAAAAATTATCTTTGGCTGCGCGACCGGCTTTGTCGCCATTATGATTTATCTCGTCTTTCGTCAAGAACTATTCTCCTCGCGTTTTATTCTTTTAGGCACCTTTGCTCTGGCGATCATCTTCGTCAGTCTCGGCCGTTTGCTCCTTCGCGGTCTCGAACGATTGGCTTTGGCCGACGGATTCGGTGTTTCTGACTTGATGCTCTTGGGCGAACCAGAAACCCGCGCCGCTTTACGCGAAGAATTCAAAAACAAACCTAGTCTGGGTTTTCGGGTCCGGGCTGAATATACTCAAATGAATCGCGAGACCCTGGCCGCCGCTAAAACCCTTCGCCTGAAAGGTCAACTCGACGGTCTGGTTTTGACTGATCCGAGTGTTTCCCGCCAGACCGCGCTGGCCGCGATTGATTGCGCCGAAGATCTGCATCTGCGCTTTTTTTATTCAGCTGATCTTTTTGCCGCCGCCTCTTCCAATATGGAAATCCACACCCTGGCTGGTCTGCCGCTGATGGAAATCAAAAAAACCAAACTCGAGGGCTGGGGACGGATCACTAAACGAACCCTGGATATCATTGGCTCGCTGCTCTTACTCATTCTTGCTTCGCCCCTTCTCCTGCTCGCCGCCTCACTGGTGGCGATCGAGACCGGCCGGCCAATCATTTTCAAAAACGAAAGGTTGGGCGCCCAAGGAAAAAAATTTAAAGCCCTCAAATTCCGAACGATGAACCAAAAATTCTGCATTGGTCAAGAATTTCCTGACCATCTCCACGCCTTAAAATATGAAAAACAACTGATCAAGGAGCATTCAGAAAAAAAAGTGGGCGTCTATAAAATCAAGGATGATCCTCGAATCACTCCCGCGGGAAAATTCTTGCGTCGCTGGTCACTCGATGAACTTCCTCAACTTTGGAATATCCTTTGGGGAGAGATGTCGCTCGTCGGTCCCCGACCCCATCAGCCGCGCGAGGTTGATCAATCGACCCATTATCATCGTCATGTCCTGGCCATCCGACCCGGCCTGACTGGTCTGGCGCAAATCTCTGGCCGCTCGGATCTTTCTTTTGAAGAGGAGGTGCGTCTCGACACTTATTATGTGGAAAACTGGAGCCTGGTTTTGGATATTTTTATTCTTTTAAAAACCCCCCTGGCGGTCTTTCTAAAAAAAGGCGCTTATTAATTATCGACCTCTTGTGAAAATCGCTCTGATCCATGACCATTTAATTCAAGATGGCGGCGCCGAACATGTCTTGCGCGTCCTTCAGGAGATCTGGCCTGACGCCCCGACCTATACCTTAATTCACGATCGTGAACGCGCCCATCCGGCTTTTCGCGACCGCGAAATCAGAACCAGTTTTCTCCAAAAGATGCCCCTGGCCCGCTCTCATTATCAGTGGTATCTGCCGCTGATGCCCCACGCCACCGAGAGCCATAATCTTTCTGATTTTGAACTGGTGATTTCCAGTTCCTCGGCTTTTTCCAAGGGAGTGATCACCCGGCCTGACACCCTGCATATCTGTTATTGCCACACCCCCACCCGCTATCTTTGGTCTGATACCCACGCTTATATCGAGGAACTGTCCGCCTCGCATCTGATCAAGACCATCCTCCCCCTGACACTCACCCGACTTAGGCTCTGGGATCGGCTGGCGGCCGAACGAGTGGATCGCTTTGTGGCCAATTCCAACAATGTTGCCGGCCGGATCAAAAAATACTATCACCGCGAGGCTGATGTTATCCACCCGCCGGTGAATACCTCCCTCTTCTCCATTGCTCCCAAAACAGAAAATTTCTATCTAGTTGGCGGACGGCTCGTCAGCTATAAACGATTTGACATCGTGGTCCGAGCCTTTGCCAATCTGGGCATCCCGCTCAAAATTTTTGGCGTCGGGCCAATGCTGTCTCGGCTTCAGGCATTAGCCAAACCAAACATTGAATTCTTAGGTTGGGTTGATGACCAAACCCGATCTAAACTCTATGCCCAATGCCTGGCTTTTCTCCATCCTCATGAAGAAGATTTTGGCATCACGGCCATTGAAGCCCAGGCCGCCGGCCGGCCAGTGATTGCCCTGGCCAAGGGCGGAGCGCTCGAAACGGTCCTGCCTGGAGTCACCGGCCAATTCATTCACGAACAAGAATGGGAAACATTGGCTGACACCATCATCAGATTCAAACCCGAACAATTTAATCCGGAACAAATTCGTCAAAACGCCCTCCGCTTTGACACGAGTCATTTTAAAGAAAAATTCCAGCGCTATATTAAAGAAGCTTACCAATCTTTCACGACCGTAACCAACGGCTAATAAAATGAGAATCGGTTTTGATATTCGTCCTCTTCTTGAGAATCAACCGAGCGGCGTGGGTGAATACACCCGCGAGCTTTTGACCACTCTGCTCGCCCATTCCGATAAAAATGAATATCATCTTTTTGCCAACGCCGCCAAACTGACAACTGACAAATTACAACTGACAACTAATCAAGCCGCGGTCCACCATTTCCGCTACCCGAACAAAATCCTCAACGCCTCGATGAGCTTCTTCAACCGACCAACCGTAGACCGATTGATTGGTTCAGGGATCGATCTTTTTTTTATGCCCAACCTAAATTTTGTCGCCCTCTCCGATCAGATACCCCTTGTTCTGACCATTCATGACCTCTCCTTTCATCTGACGCCTAATTTTTTTTCAAAAAAACAGCGACTCTGGCACCAACTGATCAAGCCGCGCTTCCTGGCCCATCGGGCGACCCGCTTAATTGCCCAATCCGAGCATACAAAAAACGATCTCATTTGTCATTTCAAAATTCCAGCCGAACGAATCTCGGTGATCTATCCCGGTTTGGCCAGTGAATTTTTTGAAACCACAAACGATTTTGTCGTCCAAGCGGTGAAAAGACGTTACCGTTTGCCTGACAATTTTATTCTTTTTCTGGCCACCTTGGAACCGCGCAAAAACATCGCCAGCATCATTGAGGCCTTCCAACTGCTCGAGAAAAATCCCAACCTGGCTGATCTTCATCTTGTCCTGGCTGGCCGCCTGTCCGCCAACCAACCCTTGATCTCTTCGCGCAAATTAGAGAATAAAAAAATACAGCTTTTGAATTATGTGGCCAGAGAAGATCGGCCCGCGCTCTATCGTCTGGCCCGGGTCTTTGTTTATCCTTCTTACTATGAGGGTTTTGGCCTGCCGCCGCTCGAGGCTCAAGCAGCGGGCACACCGGTCGTAGCGAGCTATACAACCTCACTCGGCGAAGTGCTGGGCCAGACCGCTCTTTTGATTGATCCTTATAATGTTGAAGATCTCCGCCAGGCTCTGGAAACAATTTTAACTGATGAAAAATTAGCCGCTGACCTGCGGCGCCGTGGGCAAATCAATGCCCATCGTTTTCACTGGGATCGCGCCGCCAGCCAAACCCTAAAGGTATTCAACTCAATCACCACTAATCACTAATTTCACGATCGTGAAATTTTTTTCACGATCGTGAAAACGGCTATTTTCCATAAATCAATATGCGAATCATAAATCAATATGCGAATTGGGATTGATGGTCGGCTCTTTGGGCCGCGAGTGGGCGGCGGCGGACTGGGCCGCTATGTTGAACAATTGATTCTTCACCTCGAAAAACTCGACCAAGAAAACGAGTATGTTATTTTTTTAGGCCGAGAAAATTGGGATGATTATCAACCAATCAGACCCAATTTCAAAAAAATCCTGGCCCCCTGGCGCTGGTACACTCTGGCCGAACAGATCAAAATGCCCGGCCTGGTCGATCAAGCCCGACTCGATCTCATTCATTACCCCCACTTTAATGTGCCGATTTTTTCTCGGACGCCTTTTGTCGTTACCATCCATGATTTAAATCTCCTGGAATACCCGAAAACCGGAGTGACCAATCTTGATCCATTTCGTTTTTGGGCCAAATATCTTGGCTATCGCCTTGTCCTTTCCTACGCGCTGCGCCGCGCAAAAAAAATAATCGCGGTTTCGGAAGCCACCCGACAGGCCATCCTGAAAAAGTTTTCAATCACGACAAATCGAGTTGTGGTAACACCACTCGGTTACACATTACCCCCGCCCACCGAAGCAAACGAAACTCAAAATCATCTTCTACAACCCACAACCTACAACCTGCAACCTAATGCCTATCTACTCACAGTCGGCAACTCCTATCCTCATAAAAACCTTTCCGGCCTGCTCCGCGCCTTCATCAAAATACTGGCGAAATTTCCAGACCTGAAACTAATCTTGGCGGGTCCTGAAGATCGCTTTCGCACTCGCCTAAAAAAAGAAGCCGACTCCCTCGGTCTAACCTCCTCTGTCGTCTTCACTGGTTTTGTGAGCGATGCTGAACTTGACGCTCTCTATCAAAAGGCCGCGGCCTATATTATGCCCTCTTTTCTCGAAGGCTTTGGACTCCCTGGTCTTGAAGCCCAAGCGCGCGGCCGGCCTGTTTTAGCTTCTAATCTTCAAGTCCTCAAAGAAACCTATGGTCCAGGCGCGCTTTACTTTGATCCTAATCAGCCCCAAGAAATGGCTCAAGTCATCTTACAACTTCTTTCTGATCCGACCCTGGCCGCGCGCCTGGTGGCCGCCGGGCAAGAAAATATAAAACGGTTTGACTGGTCTCAAACCGCCCGAAAAACTCGAGAAATTTATTGGACCGGAGCGGGGTCGAACCGCTGACCTCCGCATTGCAAATGCGGCGTTCTGCCAACTGAACTACCGGCCCGGACAGACCGATGATATCATAAGATTAAGATTTATGCAACTCATTTTTCTGGGCACCGGCCCGGCTCTCGCGATTCCCCGCCAATCTTGCCGATGCGTCACTTGTCAGACCGCTCGCCAATCCCTGTCTCACTCCGCGCGCGCTCGCAGTTCCCTGCTGGTCTTGACGGCTGGTCAACAAATTCTTTTTGATGTCGGTCCGGATATAGAAAACCAACTCAAGAGCGCCGGCTCTCCACTCATTGACGCCGCCTTGATCACCCATGCCCATCATGATGCTGTCGGTGGTCTGGTTAAACTTTCTCATCATCTTAATTATAAAAAACACCAAGCGATTCTATTGATCGAAAAAAATTCCTGGAAGCGGGTCAGGGGCGATCGAGGAATGATTCAGCCCTGGATCAAAATCAGATTCATCAAACCAGGCCAAACAATTCGATTCAAAAAAATACTGATTACACCCTTCCGCGTCAAGCATAGTCTCACGCCCGGATTCCCCACTCTCGGTTTTAGAATCAATCAATCAGTGGTCTATGCCAGCGATGTCTCACAGATACCCAAGATATCTGAACAATATGTCCGCCGCATCCCGCATCTTATTCTCGATGGCTGCATCTGGTTCGGCAAAAAAATAAAATCCCACTTAACTGTGGATCAATCCATCGCCATTGCCCAGAAATTAAAAATAGGGCACCTCTATCTCACCCAAATCAGTCATACCTATCCGCCTCATGAAAAAGCCAGCCGTCTCATTCGCGCCTACTGCCAAAAACAAAAAATCACCCTGCCGGTAACCCTGGTTTACGATGGATTGAAGTTAAATGTCAGTTGAAAATTATAAGTCTTCAGTCAAGGAGGGAACTTAACTATAACTCCAATAGTCGCGTATTATTATTCTCAATGCTTTCGGGAATCGCGCCATTAGGGTTAGCCGGGCTGACCACATCAGGCGGATCAACATAACCCATAATATTTTGAAGTCCCAACGGCAAAGGAGAGGGCAGACTCCCAATTGAGACACCGCTCCAAGAGCTGCAGGCGAGAATCCCTAAGGTATTACCGCCGGCAAAATAAGATACCCATTTCTGATTGCTGGGATCAGTATAAACAACACTCGTCTCCGCGTCAGTCTGACCTTTTGGTTTTAGAAACTTAATCACCACATAGGTTGACGCGGATGTGCCCGAGGATCCGAAGTTGCGGACAGTAAAATTAACGGGATTGCCTGGGCCAATCGTATTCATATCAGTCACCCGCAAGTCCGTCTCCGAGTTTAAAGTGCAACTCCCGGATAAAACAGAAGCAAGCCGGCCAAAGTCTCCGAAAAAACTCCTTATAAATCCGCTCGCCGCTGGACTAAAACTAGCATAACTTGCCAAGGCTAAACCAACAACAATCAATCCCCAAGCCACTAGGGTGGTGGTCTTTGTCTTAGTTGTGGTTTGAATCTTTTTTTCTCCCATATTATGCGGGGTTGCCAGTTGCAAGTTACTCGTTAGTCGAAACCCGGCTTCGACCTGGAGAGTGGGCTGGGGAGTTATGATTGTATCATATCATCTTCTTTGGTTTTTGGCCAGAAGATGTGTCTCAAAACGCGCGACACTCGTGGTGGATCGGCAATATCTCAAAAGATTTACTTAATCAGGTTGGGCGGAGTCTGGCCCTCAAAAAACGCAATTATGTTTGCCGCCGCCGTCCGGCTCATCGCTTGGCGCGTCTCAATCGTCGCTGAAGCCGTATGGGGAGTCAGGATGACATTGGGAAATTGCTTGAGCTCCAAGTGATCAGTCAGATCGCAATCAATTGAAGGTTCACACTCAAAAACATCAAGGGCCGCGCCGGCGATTTTTTTATTTGTCAGCGCCTCAAGAAGAGCTTTTTCCTCAACCACTGGTCCCCGCGCGGTGTTGATCAAAAATGCCGTTGGTCTCATTAGGGCAAATCGCTCGTGATTCATAAGATGGCGCGTCGCGGGCAAAAGTGGCACATGAAGTGAGACAAAATCCGCGTCCCGCAAAAGCTCTTCCAGAGAGACAAATCGTCCGCCATAGTTTTTCTCGAAATCAGCATTGGGTTTTAGGTCATTGTAAATCACGTTCATCCCAAAGCCTTTCACGGCCCGATCAGCAACAGCAAACCCAATGCGCCCCAACCCGATAATTCCGAGCGTCTGGCCATACACATCAGTGCCCAAGAGGAGCTGCGGCCCCCACCCTTGATATTTTCCAGCGCGGACAAAGGAGTCAGACTCCACAATGCGGCGCGCCAGGGCCAATATGAGCGCAAAGGTATGTTCGGCCACCGATTGTATAATCTCCGGACCAGGCGCGTTCGTCACTATCACCTCTTGTTTTTTTGCCGCCTCGAGGTCAATGTTTTCAACACCAATAGCATAATTGGCCACAATTTTGAGTTGCGACCCAGCCGCATCAAATACTTCCGCGTCAATACGATCCGTCAGAATGGAAAGAAGCGCGTCCATTCCCTTCACCCCCCGGAGCAGTTCCTGGCGCGGGATAATCTCGTCTTTTGGATAGATGGAGATCTCATAGCCTTTTGCTTCGAGCATCTTGATCCCCTGATCCGGGATTGGGCGAGTGATAAAAACCCTGGGCATATTTTGAGAACCGAAAAATGAAAACCCAAAAACTAGATTCATCCATTGTAGCAAAAATTAAAGTAGACGTAAAACTTTAAAAACCCCCAGAACCTTTGAGTTGCTTGCTGAATTTCAAAAATTTCAACACATAATTTTGCATGTATCTGAAGTTTTGCTTTATTTTTCGACGGCACTATTCTGAATAAAGTCGGTAATCAGCTGGAGCATGCCTCCGCGGTTACAAGAGATATCTTTAATCTTTTTTTACAATAAAAAATAAATCTAATGTTAAAAAATTGAATTTTATTATTTTTTCTAATTTTAAAAAATAGAAAATTTTTGCTATAATCCCATATTTAGATAACAAATAAAAATTAATTTTTCTGATCTTGATTATTTTAAATCCCTTAGTTTCAAAAAGTTCTCTTATTCTTGAATCTGTAAATATCTGACAATGACCCCATCTATGAAATTTCGCACCACATTCTGGACAGGTTACTGTCGAACTTTTTAAATTTTCATTATTAATCGTTGTAAATATACCAATCCCTCCCCTTTTTAAAACCCTGGCCGCTTCGTTCAAACATTTGTCAAGATCTTCGTCACTTAAATGCTCGATTACATCTGTACAAAAAAAAGTATCAAATGAAAAATCCGCATATTTAAGGTTGGTGCAATCACCCTCAAGAACTTTTGGATTTTTAGGCACTAAATCTATTGCAAGAATCTTTTTTCTTTTAAACATGCGACGAAAGTTCTCTAAAAGTGCACCACTCCCCCCTCCAACATCAATTGCATTTTCTCCAACATACTTTCTTGAAAAAGATAGAATAACTTTTGAGATTTTATCCCCTTTAAACGGTTCTTCATTTCCTTTCCAAAAAATTAACTGTTCATTTTTGTTAAATTGCTTCATAGCATTATAGGTAAGATACTAATCAAAAATTAAAGAAAATTGAAGGCTTGTCAGATGATTTATATTGGATCACAGTTTTATCCTCTTCACTTTGAGCGCGCCTAAATGTTTGGCTGATGGGTAAGAAGAAAGAATGCCAGCCTTGGCGCCAATGTGTTGCACGACGCTGTCAGCGTTAAAACTGGCCAGGCGCAGCGATTCAATGAGATCGCCGCCGCTCTTAATCCAGCCAACCACAAAGCCGGCGCCGAAGGCATCGCCCGCGCCGGTTAAATTCTTTGGTTTGTGTCCTACCGCCGGCACATAAAAACCTTGAACTGCAGACCGTAAATCGTGAACCATCGCATACGCCCCTTTTGGGCCGTCAGTCATCACCGCCGTCGGCGCGAAAGAAGAGAGAGCGCGCAGCAAACCACGGGTATCGCTAAATTCCTCGCCAGTAAATCGGGAGGCTTCTTCGCGGTTAAGGATAAAAAAGGTGAGAGACTGCCGCAAACCCTCCCAGCCTCTCCTTACCTCAAGGGGAGAAGAAAGTTGGGAAAGCTCTTGTCCTCCTGGATTCCAAGCGACTTGGGCGCCAATTTTTTTTGCCTGCCTTAATAATTTTTTGAGTAAAAGCAGATCGCCGCCCAACGAGGAAACATAAAACCACTTGGCCTGAAGTTTGGGCCATGAAATTTTTTTGTGCTCAAAATGTCTCGAGGCCCCGCGATAGACCAGGATCGTACGTTCCCCAACCTCGCCACCAGGCGAAAGAATAGTGGAATAGGCTGTGTGTTCATCAACCCTTGATGCCATCTGAACAAATTGAGTATCAATTCTATCCTTCTTTAAATCAGCTAAGACATCCTGGCCCGCGCTATCATGACCCAGACGAAATAAAGCGGCTGTTTTGAACTTTCCCAAGCGGGAAAATGTCACGGCCGTATTTGTCGCGCCGCCGCCGGTAGTAAAACAGATTTCCTCAACATTGATTTTCGCCCCAAATGGAAAACAGGCCTCAATGTGAGCGAGAGCATCTTTGGAACGATGAGGGTGCAGGACACTGCTCATTAAGAAGACATCCCGAGTCGCGCTGCCAATGGTGATGAGATCGTGCATATTGATCAATATTTACTGTTTAGGATCGATGAGAAGCGCCAAAAATTTTAATAAAATCTTCGGCCTTCTTGCGCACCGCCTCTTTTGATGGTTCGGAAAATTTGTAGGGCGCGATTTCCTTTGGATATTTTCGTAAATATTTCCGTAAGGCGCGAGTATCAGCCAGGCGGAGTTCAGTAGAAATATGGATATTATTGACGCCCAAGCGAATAGCCTTCTTAAAGGCGGCTGGTGAATTGCCTGAACCGCCATGAAGCACCAAGGCCACTCGAGGCGGTAATTTCCGACGTAATTTCTTGATTCTCTCCCAATCAAGCCGCGGCCGATTGGCCGCGATTCCATGAAGATTCCCCACGGCCGGCGCCAGCCGATCAATGCCGGTTGCCTTCACAAAACGAACCGCCTCTTCCGGATCAGTCAGGGTGGCTGGATCCACCCTAATCTGTTTCCGATAGACCTGTGATGACTCGGTCACCAGGTAGCCAAGTTCACCCTCAACATTGATGCGCTTTTTTTGACGACGGGCATATCTCACCAGGGCGCGCGTACCCATCACATTGAGTTCGTACGGCTCTCTGGAGAGATCAATGTGCACTGAATCATATCCCGCCTCAATCGCGATCTTGGCAGCCTTCACGCTTTTAGTATGGTCGGCATTCAAAAAAATCGGAATGCCAAATTCCTGGCGATATGCCTTGATCAAAGCAACGGCTGACCGAAGACCAATAAACTTCCGTTCACCCTCTGAAGTGCCGATCATTACTGGAGCCTGAAGTTTTGCTGCCGCCTCGGCAACACCACGAAGCTGATCCAAATCCGAAACATTAAAATGCGGCACGGCCCAATGTTCCCTTCGGGCTCGAGCCAGATAATAAGATAAGGTCTTCATACCACTTTACAGAATGCGAGCCTTGAAGGATGAATGTTCGCGAAGCTGTTTTTTGATTCCTCGTTCGGACAGTAAACCGGCTTGAGGACCAACCCGGCCAACCACCGAAGCGGAATTAACCGCTCCCCAACGTAGGGCTTCGGCCAATGATAAACCATGGAGAATGGCTCCCAAAACGCCGCTGGCAAAAGCATCGCCCGCGCCGGTGGCCTCAACGCGCCGACCGGGAAAGGTCGGAATAAAAAGCATTTCTTCGCCGTCAAAACTATAGGCCCCAGCCCGACCATCAGTCACCACTGCTTTTTTCTTATTCAAACGCCAAACCGCGGCCAAGATTTGGGCGATCTTGGCGCTGCCTTTTAATTTAACCACAGTGCGAGCCTCGCCCACATTCAAAAAAATGAGCGCTGATTTGGCCAAGAGGGCATATAATTCTGGCCGCAATTCCTCAATTTGAATCGCGCCTGGATTAATGGCCAAATGACAATGATCAGTCTCTAAAACTTTTATCAATCTTTTATACAACGGCCGATAACCTTTCCCCAACTCACAAACATAGAACCACTGACTATGTTGCCTGACGGGAAAAGAATATTGATAAGGTTCATGGGCCGCCAAAATAGTCTTTTCACCCTTGTAATTTAAGACGACGGAAAAACTTGAACCGCGTTTTGGGTCAACCTTGACCAAACGGCTGTCCACCTTTTCTTTTTTCATACATTCAAGCGCCTGGCGCCGAGTTCCATCCTGTCCCATCACTGAAACAACCGCGGTTTTATGTTTCATTCGCGCCAAACCGATCGCCACATTTAAGGCGCTGCCAGCCACCTGCGAATCAATTGCTTGGACAGGAATTTTTTTGCCGTATTCCAAACAAAGATAACACTCGGGCAACTTAAGCTGACACTGCAAACTAGCGTCGTGCAGAACAACAAAGGTGTCTAATTTTATGTCACCAATTGTGATACAGTCGTACATAATCAGTCATAAACCGTCAATTTCTAATCACCATTTTTTCTTTTTAAAACTTGATAGACGGCCGCCTTGATTGATTTTACGCCCAGGCCAAATTTTTCAATCAACTCATTAGGCTCGCCAGATTCGCCAAAACAATCGCGTATTCCGATCCGTTCCAATGGCACTGGATGATGTTCAACCAAAAATTCTGAAATCGCCCCGGCCAGGCCGCCAGTAATCTGATGTTCTTCCACCGTGACGATCGCCCCGCACTCTTGGGCCGCCTCCAGCACCGTGGCCTCATCCAACGGTTTAATCGTATGAAGATTAATCACCCGCGTCGAGATTCCTTCCTTTTCTAACTCATTGGCTGCCAAAAGCGCGTTGTGCGCCAGGGGTCCGCAAGCAATAATCGCCGCCTCCTTCCCTTCCCACAAGGTTAAGGCCCGGCCAATCTCAAAAGGTGTTTCCTCGGTCGTAAAAACCGGTGATTTCTCTCGAGCAAAACGAACATAAACCGGCGCGGGCAAGATTGAGGCCGCCACCACGGCCTTGCGCGTCTCAATTAAATCAGCCGGCGAGATGACCACCATCTTGGGAATGGTTCGCATAATGGCTAGATCCTCAATCATTTGATGAGTCGCGCCGTCTGGCCCGACGGAAACACCGGCATGAGCGCCGGCAATTTTAACATTGATTTCATTCAAAGCGACATTGGTGCGCACCTGTTCCCAGGCGCGGCCCGGACAAAAAATAGCATAAGAGGAAATCCAGGGCACCTTGCCGGCCAAGGCCATCCCCGCCGCGATGACCACCATCGCTTGTTCAGACACCCCCAGCTGCACAAAACGGTCTGGAAATTCTTTTTTGAAAAACAAAGACCGAGTGGATTCAGTCAAATCACAACAAAGGACAACTAGATTAGGGTCTTTTTTGCCGGCCAAGACTAAACCCTGTCCATAACCGTCGCGGGTGGGTTTTTGTTCCAGGGCCGAAAGGTCAAAAAGTTTTGACGCTAATTTTGCCGCGGGATTAATTGGCATATTCACTCCCTTGATTTAGGAATATTTTTCTGGTACATCAGTTGGATCTCTTGAATTTCTGACCTGGTTAAAGCATTGGTTAGAAAAAGAAAATCAACCACCATCATCACCGCCGTCATCGCCAGACCGGTGGTCCATTGATTAATCAAAGCGCTAGTTCGTTCCCATAATAAAAGGATCAGAAGAAAGGCAGTATTGATTGATAAAAAAAACCAACCGGACCGATCGAGGCGATCATTCAAGGCCTGCTCGATATTTTGTCTTTCCAGGGCCAGATCGCGCGTGGTGGCCAAAAGGTCGTCAAAAAGTAATTCCTCCTGACGATTTTTTGGTTCATAACCATAAATGAGATGGCTCCAGGCCCGAAAACCGCCCACTAATTCTTTGTAGGCTAAAAAATTTTGGCCTATTTTTTCTTGATAATGAATCAAGGCGGCGCGGACATCCTTTCGCCAAATACCATCACTCATTTTTTCACTCATATGGTTAACTCGACGGAGGCGGGAAAGTTCAATCGCGATACTGGTCCGGAGCGTCTTTTTTCGTTCCATCGCTCGGTTAATTAAAAAGGAAATTGAAAATGAAAAAACCAGTAAAACCGCAAAAAGACTATTGGTCACCTCTCGCGAAGGATCCAAGGGAATAAAAAAAGAACCAAGGAGGGCCAGAACCAAGAAAATCAGAAATCGGATGAAATTAAAGAAAAGGGGGGGCATAGAGATTATTCATGCTCGCTTCTAATTTTACCTCCCAAGGTTCGAAGTTCAGCCAAGGCTGCCAGCGCTTGATCGGGTTTGGGCGGAATGCCATGCCATTCAAATTTATTTTCCATAAAAGAAACACCGCGGCCAGGAATCGTATGAGCGATAATGACGGTCGGTTTCTCAAAAATTGCCTTGGCCTCTTCGACCGCGCCCACAAATTGAGCAAAATCATGACCGCTCGAATCCAAAACCTGCCAACCGCAAGCCTCGTATTTAGCCCGCAGCGGCTCAAGCGGCATAATATCCTCGGTCAAGCCGTCAATCTGGATGTTATTGCGATCAATGACTCCGGTGAGATTGGAAAGTTTGTTGCGACCGGCAAAAAGCATGGCTTCATAATGCACTCCCGCGGCTTGTTCCGCGTCGCTCATCAAACAGTAGACGCGCCATTTTTTGCCATCCATTCTGGCCGCGTAAGCCAGACCCGCGGCCTGACCCAAGCCTGATCCCAGGGGTCCAGAAGTGGTTTCCAAACCGGGTAATCTCATCCGTTCTGGATGCCCCTGCAAGCGCGAACCAAGTTTTCGCAGGGTGCGCAATTCCTCAATCGGAAAATAACCAGCCCGGGCCATAGCGGCGTAACGGACTGGGCAAATATGACCATTAGAAAGGATCAGCCGATCACGATCAGGCCAATCAGGATTTTTAGGGTCATGATGAAGAAGGTGAAAATAAAAAGCGACAAAAATATCAGCCATGCCCAATGACCCGGCTGAATGACCCGAGCCAGCCGTGACCAATTCATCAATCACCAACTGTCGGATCTCATTAGCCACGACTTCAAGCTCCTTGACCTTCTCATCATGAAGATGGGACATATTAGGGATTAATCGTCACCAGGCCCTGTTGCGAGGGATTGGCATGATTATGAAAACCAAAGGCGCCGATCTTTTTAAATTTGAAGACATAATCAAGCCCGGCCGGAATAAAGGCCGAATCAAAACCAGCCAGATCGGTGTGAGCCGGATGCGGATTGGAAGCCAGACGAGCCGTGGCGCCGGTCTGATTAGTAAAACGAATCGTGCGCCCGGCTTTCACTGAAACGGTCGCCGGACTAAAGCCATTAACTCCCATTGTTACTTCCACTGGCGCGGCCAAATCCCGATCGATCTCAATCGAGGGATTATTGGCCAAGGCTTGGGCCGAGTTAAAATCGCTCGTATTTTCAATCGAGGCGCCCTCGGGATAATTGGAAAAAAAAGCGTCAGGCACATCATCAATTTTTTTATTCCAATCCGAACCATAAAGGGCAATGGCCGCCGCTTCAGAAGTCACCCAACGGCGAGTTCCCTGGCGATCAACCGCGTAGGCCTTGGGATCGGATTCAATTTTAATCATCCGCCAGCCAGGCCGATAAGTGACATTGCCGCCAATGCCAATCGTGCCCAATTGCTCGGCGCCCACTTCCCTCACCTGCTTAAAATCAGAATACCAAGTAAAATAAGTTTTTGAGTTAGGAAAAACATAACGTAGCCCATCAGCCCCATAATAATAAACCGCCGAATCAACCAAGGTCGCCGGATTGCTGTCATCAGGCAGTTTAATCAAATCGCCTCCCTTGAGTTTAATCCAATGACTCGAGGCCTTGACCGGCCAAACTGGCAAAAACGCGCTCATCAGGAAAATCAGTTGAAGAAGCAAAGAAATAATTTGACGCATAAATTTTTAGACTAGTGAATGAATTAAATTTTGAAGTTTAAGCAGGGCCTGACGCGGATCAGGGGCTTGCCAGATAGCGCTGCCAACCGCAAAACGGGTTGCCCCTGCCTCAAGCAAAAGGGGAAGGGTCTTGTCACTGACTCCGCCATCAACTGAAATCACTAAATTGGGATGGGCCTGACGCAGATCGTTAATTTTTGCCAGCAGATGATATTTGGAAACAGCCTCTTCAAAGGGTTGGCCTGATTTCCCCGGCTGGACAGTCATTACCAGCGCTGTCTCCAGTTCAGGAATATATTCATCAATCTCCCGCCAAGAGGTTTCGGGGTTCAAGGCTAAACCAACCTCCCAACCCTGGTCCTTAATTTTTTCTATTAAGACAGCCAGCGGTCGGTCAATCTCCGCGTGGATAATGACTCGCCGCACGCGAGGTTCTTCGCGCCAAGCCTCAATCCAAGGCTCTGGATCCTCAACCATTAAATGAAGTTCAAATTTTAAATTAGACGCCCAAGAACGAATTTTTAGAGGATCGGCAAAAGTCTTGGCTGGGACAAACCGGCCATCCATAATATCAAACTGCGCCGTCTCGACCCTGCCTTCCAATATAGCAAGTTTTCTCTTAAATTCCAATGCCTCTTTCGCGAGAATGGCCGGAATAATTTCCATAAAAATCACCCACGTCTTTCCAAATCGGCAATTTTTCTTAATCTTCGGCGATGCCGCTTGGCGCCGGAAAAAGCAGTCTCTAAAAAAATTCGCAAAAGTCGGCGGGCATAATTCGGTTCTTTGGTGATCGTTCGGCCGCCAAAACAAATTATGTTGGCGTCATTATGTTCACGGCTCATCCGGGCCGTGTAGGGATCATAAACCAGGGCCGCGCGAATTCCCTTGACCTTATTGGCGGCCAGGCACTCACCCAGACCAGTGCCGCCCAAGACCACGCCAATTTTCCGACCGCGACTCTGAGCGACGGCTCGAGCAGTCGGGATAATATAATCAGGATAATCAACTGCGGCGCCAGAAAAAGTGCCCTTGTCTTCGATCGGATAATCCAAAGAAAGGAGATAGTTTTTCAAAATCTCCTTCAGAACATAACCAGCATGATCAGCGCCCAAGACAATTGTTGGATGACGATGACGAATGGGCATAAACAGTCTCAAATAAATTATATCAGTTTAAGTCAAAACAAAAAAGAGGCGCGGTTGCGCCTCGAGGCGGAGTTACGAGGACAGGGCCGAACAAGGGGCCAAGTAATAGCCCTCTCCATCGCGGCGGATCCGCACCTCATAACCAAGATCAAAGTGAACGAGTAGGCCAGCCTCGAGCTGCCCATCAATTGTCTCTTTCACTCGAACCACAAAGACCTCGAACAGATGGAGCACGGCTTCTTCAGAAGGCAGCCCGCTGATCTGATCAGCAATCTCCTTGAGTCCGTTTCCGGTTCCAGGCAAAAGCTGATCATTAAGCCGAATGATTAGATTGGTCCCCCCCTCGAGACGGGCCTCAATCAGAATCTCGACCCAAGTCACCACCAGTATCCTGATCGCGGATCTCACTTGACTCTCCCAAAGACCCTGATTTTTGATCTCCCCAACCCTTTCCGCGCCGACTGATTCTCGGATCAATTGCTCAACCGCGTTGCGCGGCACGAGATCGCATAGCCTATCCAACAACTCTTCAGCTGTGGCCGGATTCAAACGACTCATCTTGCACCTCCGTTCGAACTTGAGACACTCTAGCAAAGATGGACTAAAATGTCAATAATTGATAAGGTAGAGGAGACAAATCTCGGTCCTATGAGCGAACGACCTGATTTTCCCAAACTCGAAAAAGAGATTCTCGAATTCTGGCGAAAAAATAAAATCTTCAAGAAAACGCTTGAAAAACCGGCGCCGCGCGGGAATTTTGTATTTTTTGAAGGTCCGCCCACGGCCAATGGCAAACCTGGCCTGCATCATGTCGAGGGCCGCGCCTATAAAGATGTGATTCCCCGTTTTCGGACCATGCAAGGCTACTTGGTCGAACGTAAGGCAGGTTGGGACACTCATGGCTTGCCCGTGGAACTGGCCATTGAAAAAGAACTGAATGTCTCGGGCAAACCGCAAATCGAAACCCTCAAAGACACCCCTCAAAAAAGCATTGCCTATTTTAACCAACTTTGCCGGCAAAGTGTTTGGCGCCATCTCGCCGATTGGAATAATCTGACCGAACGACTGGGTTTTTGGCTGGATCTTGAGGCGCCCTATATTACCTATGAAACACCATACATTGAAAGCGTCTGGTGGTTTATCCAGCAAGCCTATGAAAAAAAACTGCTCGAACGGGACTACAAGGTCGTGCATTTTTGTCCCCGTTGCCAAACCCCTCTTTCCAGTCACGAGGTTGCTCTGGGTTATCGCGATGACGCTGTTGATCCCTCGATCTTTGTCCGTTTTGTCCTGACCAAAGAGAGCGCTGATCGGCTCGGTCTGCCTTTGGGTTCAGCTTTTTTGGTTTGGACCACGACCCCCTGGACCCTGCCGGGCAATGGCGCCCTAGCCATTCATCCTGAAATTGAATACGCAATTGTGCATCATGGCGAGTCCCGCCTCCTTCTGGCCAAACCATTGATTGAGCGCGTTTTGGGTCCCAATACTTTAATTGTCCGCACTCTTCGCGGTCAGGAATTGGCCGGTCTGCGCTATGAACCGCTCTACCCTAGAATTGATAAAAAAGAATATCCTGAAGCCTATCAAGCGCTGACAGCTGATTTTGTCTCCCTTGACGAGGGTACGGGAATTGTTCATATTGCCCCGGCCTTTGGCGAGGAAGATTTTACTTTTAAGACTCAAGGCATCCCTCCGCATTTTTCAGTCAATGAAAGAGGGATTATGGATCAAGGATTGCCCGGAGCAGGCAAATTTATCAAAGAGGCTGACCGAGACATTCAAAATGATCTCAAGCAGCGCGGCCTTCTTTTTCGTGAAGAAACCATTAAACATACCTATCCTTTTTGTTGGCGCTGCGATACGCCGCTCCTTTACTATGCTCGAGCCTCGTGGTTTATTCAGATGAGTCGCCTACGCGAGGCGATTAGGGAACGCAACCAAACCATCAATTGGATTCCTGAATATATCAAAGAAGGCCGTTTTGGCGAGTGGCTGCGCGAGCTTAAAGACTGGGCGATTACCCGCGAACGATATTGGGGCGCGCCCCTGCCCATCTGGCAATGCGATCAGTGCAACCAGCAAGAAGTAATCGGTTCCTTGACTGAACTCTATACTCGCGGCCGGAGACGCAATCGCTATTTTCTGATGCGCCACGGCGAATCAGCCTCCAATCTCCAACGATTGATCAGTTCAAAATTGGAAACTAGTGAAAAATATCTCCTGACTCAAGAAGGCCGAGAACGGGTTACCCAAGCCGCGGAAAAACTAAAGGATCAGGGTATCACCAAAATCTTAGCCTCTCCTTTCTATCGAATGCGCCAAACCGCGGAAATCGTCTCGATTAAACTCAACCGACCGATTGAATATTGTTTTGAACTTCAAGAAATTGATCTGCCTGATTTTGATGGCCGACCTACTGAAGAATACGAACAACTCTTTGCTAACATCCGTGAACGTTTTACTAAAAAAATCGGCCAAAATGAAACCTGGGAAGAATTAGCCCAACGACTGCTCTCCTTTCTCGCGAAATATGACCGCGCCCATGAAAACGAAACCGTGCTGATCTGTTCTCACGGCGATCCTCTCTTTCTTTTACAATGGGCCGCTTCTGGACTGACCCGCGAAGGCATTAAACAAATCCCTTATCCAAATTTTGACGCGCCGGCCGAATTCACTTTTGACTCCCAACTCGTCAATGATCAGGGCGAATTGGATCTCCATCGTCCCTTGATTGACGCGATTACCTGGCCTTGCGGAAGAAATGGCTGCCTGGGCCAAATGCGTCGTTATCCAGAAGTAGTGGATGTTTGGTTAGAATCCGGCGCGATGCCCTTTGCCCAGTGGCACTATCCATTTGAAGAACAGAGAAAAATTACTGATGGCCAGGCTTATCCAGCTGATTTTATTTCCGAAGGGCTTGATCAAACCCGCGGCTGGTTCTACACCCTTCTCGCCATTGCCACCACATTGGGTTGGGAAGCGCCTTACCGAAATTGCCTGGTGCTTGGTCTTTTAGTTGACGCCCGCGGCGTGAAAATGTCCAAACGGCTCGGCAATGTTATTGAACCGATGGCTATGATTGATCGTTTCGGCGCGGACGCGGTCCGATGGTTGATGTACACTGTTTCTCAAGCCGGAGACGCCAAAAGATTTGACCCCGCTGATCTTGATCGAATCACTCGTCAGACCTTGATGATTCTTTGGAATGTGCTGGAATTTTGGAAACTCTATAAAGATCAGAAATCGAAAAAGGGCAAAGAAAAAATGGAAAAAGAAATGGATCAATGGCTCAAATCGCGTCTGAATGTCTTAGTGAAAGAGACGACTGAAAAGCTGGAAAACTATGACCTGACGAGTTCGGCGCGAGCGCTCGCTGACTTTATCCATGATCTCTCCACTTGGTATATCCGACGCAGTCGAGAAAGATTCCGTCAGGGCAGCCCCGAGGCAATAACAATTCTCCGAGAGACCCTGCTCATTCTCGCCAAACTTCTGGCGCCATTTACGCCCTTTTTGGCTGAGCATCTTTATCGAGAGGTTGGCGGCGTCCTTGAATCAGTGCATCTTGAAACCTGGCCCGAGACTGATGAAATTGATTCGGCCTTGTTGCTGGAGATGGAAACTGTTCGCCAAGCCGCTGAATTGGGCCATGCCCTGCGCGAGGAAAAAAAAATCCGAGTGCGTCAACCCCTGTCTCACCTTGAGGTCATCTCGTCCTCTCCCCTCCGCCCTGAACTCCTTCAAATTCTAGCCGCTGAACTCAATGTTAAAAAAATTACTCTGACCAGCGCCCCAACCAAGACAATATCTTATGTTTCCCGAAGCGCCGGCAACCTGACCCTTAATTTAAATTTTGAACTTACTCCAGAACTAAAACACGAGGGCTGGCAAAGAGAAATCATTCGCCACTTAAATGAACTGCGCAAAGAGACCGGGCTGACGATCCACGATCAGATCCGAATCTCTTATGACACTGATGACCTTGAACTGCTGGAACTTTTACAAAACCGCGCCGCGATAATTACCCAAGGCGCCTGGGCCGCTGATCTGGTTCGTCAAAAAAACCTCGAGGCCAAAGAACTTTTAATCAATGATCGGCCAATTCGTCTGCAGATTATTAAAATTGTATGATTGCTTATCTTCAGGGCCAGATCCTGGCTAAAACCGAAGAAACAGTCATTGTTGAAAACAATGGTTTGGGTTTTGAGACGCGGATCACTGTCCCGCTCTGGCGAAGACTCGCTCTCGGCAGCTCAGTCTCACTCTTTACCCACGAGTACCTTCGTGAGGACAGTCGCGAGCTTTATGGTTTCACCTCCTTGGCCGAGTTGCGATTCTTCCGCAAACTGATTACCATCTCTGGAGTCGGACCCCGAAGCGCCCTTCAGGTTCTGTCTTTGGGCACCCTACCGGAAATTGAAACAGCGGTGACAACGGGCAATGTGGCTTTTCTCACCGCCATTCCAGGCATTGGTCAGAAAACCGCCCAAAAAATTATTCTGGAACTCAAGGGCAAACTTGACTTGACTCAAACGAATACTGAAGACGAAGAAACACTGGAGGCGCTCGAAAGTTTGGGCTATTCCCGAACTCAAGGCCGCGAAGCCATCCGTCGCCTCTCTCCTGAAATCACTGAAGTCGGCGATCGAATCCGCGCCGCCCTGAAAATCTTGGGACAGAAAGTGAGATAGAGGCCGTCTCATAACATGCTCGTGGAAATTAAAAACAAAAAAGAGTGGAATGAGCTCGCGTTCAATCAGCCCCGGCCGAGCGGGGCGTTTTTGCAATCTTGGGAATGGGGGGAATTTCAAAAAAAAACCGGAAAAAAAGTATTTCGTTTCTCGTCAGATGACGGCTCGGCCCAGATCATCGAGCTCCCGCTCCCCTTCGGACAAAAATACTGGTTTATCCCGCGAGGGCCAAATCTAACCGACCAACAGACCATCTACCAAGATATCCAGGTGGCGGCGCGAAAAAAAGACATACTCTTTCTCCGTTTTGAACCTCCCCCAAAAACAATGATACCTGTCCCGGCGATCAGGACAGTCTTGACGATCTTGCCCTTGCTCATTCCCTTGAAAT
>CAZHKL010000002.1:25129-25831 GCA_964532695.1 uncultured Gammaproteobacteria bacterium
GATCGAGACAGTCTTGGCCAGCCCGCCCCAGACCCTAATCCTTAATCTAATGAAATCAGAAGACGAGCTTTTAGCCGCGATGCAGGAAAAGACGCGCTACAATCTCCGGTTGGCTTTAAAAAAAGAAGTAAAAATACGCCAGGGTCAATTCAGTGAATTTTGGGAGATGTTGGGAGAAACCGCCAGACGAGACAAATTCAGAACTCACCCACTCGAGTACTATCAAATAATGCTCAAGACAGAGTCTGTCCATCTTCACCTCGCTTATCATCAGACCACCCCGCTCGCCGGAGCCATCGTCGTCTATTTTGGCGACACCGCAACCTACCTGCACGGGGCTTCATCTCATCAATATCGAGCCTTGATGGGCCCATACGCCCTGCATTGGCATATTATTCTTGAGGCAAAAAAACAAGGATATAAGTTTTACGATCTCTGGGGCATTGATGAAAAAAAATGGCCTGGACTGACCCGTTTCAAAATTGGCTTTGGCGGTGAAATCATTGAATCGCCAGGCGCTTATGACTTGCCGGTCTCGCGATTTGGTTATAAACTTTATCGAACCGCCAGACAAGTTCACCGTTTGCTCAATAACCTTAGGCGCCTATAGCTCAATGGATAGAGTATCGGCCTCCGGAGCCGAGGATGCAGGTTCGACTCCTGCTAGGCGCACCAAACTGGACTTCCTGATTTTTTGGAAGC
>CAZHKL010000003.1:0-18229 GCA_964532695.1 uncultured Gammaproteobacteria bacterium
ACCCCTTTTCACGATCGTGAAAAAATTTTCACGATCGTGAAAGGAATTTTTGCGCTGAAAGCGAGGCTGAACATTGTCCGTATCGATCAATTTGGAGATATCATCGTGCCCGTACCTCTTTGGGGGCAGAAAGGGGAGAACCCGGCATATTTAGCTAAGGAATTAAGAGTTAACCTTTGTCACCCTTAGTTTACCGAAGTGTTACTCTTAGATATTGACTGTACACATTTTCACGATCGTGAAAAAATTTTCACGATCGTGAAAGGAATTTTTGCGCTGGAGACGAGGCTAAACGTCAAACAAAAAAGCTGAACAAACTTGACAAAAGAAGATAAGAGGGTAGACTTTAAAAGTGAAAGGAGGGAGAGAAAATGAGGAGAGATATTGGTCTTTTTTGGTCTAGTCTAGTCAAGGCCGTGAGCGGGGTTGGTCTTTTTCTCGGTCTGCTCTTCTTCCTTGGTTGCCAGGGAGGAGACAGCAGCTATATTGAAGAAGACGCAGGCTGTCCGAGCAATTGCTCTGATGGGCCAATGCCAATGGGCATCCTGAAGATCAGCGCTGAACCCGAGGTGCCCACGACCTGCACCCTGTTGAAGGGCTATGAAAACCCTGAACCATTGATCGAGGTGCCGACCAATGGTGTGCCGATTGAGATCACCTTGCCGGCCGGTCTGTATATGTTTCGTCTGATCTGCCCAGGCTTTGGGTACGCGGTTGCTGGATACGAATGGAAGACTAATTTTTACTATGATGAGATCCAGGAACCAGTTTCTGACTGGGTAATGCCTGGAAAGGAGATCAAGGCCAATCAAACCTTGACCATCAAAGCTGTCATCTGCCGAGACTTGACTGGCCAGTGGCTTGGTGAAAATGACCACACCCTCGGGATTACCAAAATGAGGACGAGAATAGAAGGTGAATGCTGGGCAGGAACATCGTGGGTGGGACCCAGTTTCGAAAAGGTAGTGGGGGACATAGGCTATGGCGGATATTGCCCCTCACAAGTCTCGGTTCCCATTCTTGAGAACGGGACCCGAATCTTTGAAGACTGCGATGGGGACGGTAGTCCTGAACAAGTCTATGTCAAGGTGAAGTAACAAGAACTCAAAATCCGAGAGCTCGTTCTCGGATTTTTTTCAAAATAACAAAAAAAGTATTTTTAACTATGGTTCAACCACAATCCGACCAGCAAAATACACCCAAGGATCTTTATTTAAATTGTTAGACTTTGGATTCTCTAAATTGCATTCACTATCAAGTTCATTAATTTTCGAATAACACCCTTCTCCTCCAGGATTACCTGGACAAGAACCACTGCACCAGCCCCAGTTATCATTCACCTGAACACGAGGCACAAAAACACAGCGACCAGCATCCTTGCAACCACCAGGATAAGCAGAACTCTCATAACCAGTGAAATGATCAGGTCGGCCGCCAACACAAGGCGGCAAAGAAGCCAGGTCAGCAGCTGTGCATTGATAATCATGAACCACAACCATTGGTTGAGTATCACAAGCCGCAGGCGTCTGCTGCCCAAAGGGCGCGTCCGAGCCAGTCAAACATTCAGCCCGATGGTTTTTAAAAGATCCTGGCCGATCCTGCGGTTCATCATCGCCCCAATCAACCACAAGCCGAGTAATCGGCAAACGATTGTCACTGGCTCTCATGTAAAATTTCATTGTCGCCCGAACTTGTTTTTTAGCTTTTAAGTCGCCCAGGGTTTGATTATTAACCATCACTCCAGACTTGGTCTGTTCAAGACAAGTCCCATCAAGCTGGCAACTATTCTCCAGCGGCGGATGCACCTGGGGCGGACCAGAAACACCATCATCTGGAAACAGATCAAGATTTGAGGCGTCATCAGCTGTTTCAGTGTCATCCCAGGGTGTGGTTTGCTGATTAAATAAATAAACATCTGTTCCATCGTTCCAAATCTCTCGATTTCGCAAATCCACATATTGCCAAAATGGATAGAGGTAACCGGTGAGCGATCTGGCTGCGGCAAAGGCATCCTCATTTTCAATGCCCTTAAAATCCTGGGGTATGTCTCCCAAATACGCGGATAGATCAACATCGCGTCCAGCCAATGAAGTGCATTCAGCAGTTTGATTATTGCAAACTGTTTGATCAAGCTGCCCATTCACCTCACAAGATTCAATCAGGGGCTGATGATTCACAAAACCATTGGCCGCTGAACCAGATTCCCAACAACTGGCTGAACAGGTTGAATTAGATGTCTCTTCATTTAATTTATCAAAACAAGTCGAGGAGAAGAGGTTATTATTTGGATCATCATTAGTGCAAGTAAAGCCATCTGGATTATCCGAATCATTAGCCAGGGCGCACCCAGACAGATCGGAAACGCTAGTTGGATTAGCTTTACAAGCAAAACAACGGCGGGGGGGTCCCAAAAACCAACCATCAATCTGAAAAGTGCATTCAGAAATACCATTGGCATCGCCAGGATCACAAGCCCGACCCTCTTGCAAGCCGCCCAGACAACCGCGACCACAGACTCCTGCATATCGACATTCTGATGTTTCTTCGCATAGTTGATTATTTCTCGCTCCACCCGCACACCTCTTGGTCGAACCAATAGAACCCAAACCTCGATCATCATACCACCGCTCAAAACGTTTTAGACTATTTGAACGAGCAAAAAGACTGCGTAAGGTCGCTGGGCCAGTGGTGCCCAAATCTCGATAAATCGCGTCAGTGAAATTAATACTACAGGCCTCAGCCGCTAGGGGTTCGGGTGAATCCAGGACTAATCCCTGTTGATCAAGATCAAACCCGCAAATCGCGCCCCAGGGTTCATGGATTGTGTTTTTGTCAAACGGTGGGGTCGGTGGCGGTGGATAATCATAGTGATTACCAACCACTCGATCAGTATAAGCCGCGACTGAACCAGACCCAGTGCCGCCCTGGCCAACATTAGCCGCCACAAAACAGGCCGGATGAAACTTAATAATAAAGTACTTGATCGTGGCCACGCCCATATCATCCTCATCATCTTCATCCATCATAATAGTGATTGCTTTTAATTGATCATCGCCAGGACCCCAAAGTGGATAGGCGCCAAATTTATGGCCAGAATTTGTAGCCGGCTTAACATTGGCTTTGGTGGTTGATGGTTCAAAGGGATAAGACCTTCCCGGACCAAACTCTCTAGAAGCACCATGACACCAAGCTATACCAAGGCTATCTCCAAAAACAATTTCAAAGCTGTCCACTTGATTTTTATAAACAGGCGGACCAATCCAAGGATAACGGACAGTGCCAAGACCTGATGTTTTCATTCCATCCCAGTCATCAGCTGGATTGTCAGCGGCGCCAGTGGCCACACCATAACAACCAATCAGGTTACTGCCGTTATGGTCAAACTGATTGTCAACAAAATTTTTAGGACCAGTCGCATTCCCGACTGTAGATTTTGTACAAAAACCATTTGTAGACTGGTTTATTGATTCCCAACCAATATCAGTACCACAGTACCTTTGGGGCCAAACACAAAGAGTTCCGCCAGCCGCGTCAGCGCAACTACTCTCAAACAATTGGCTCCCAGAATGCCAATGTTTTTGTGAAATACAAGAGTATTGAATGGCCTGGGAATCATCATCAAGTTCTGGATTACAAAACACGTGCTTTGGAGAACCAAAGTAAAATTTAGAACTTGTCAGACCAATAACTAATTCTGAATTTTTAAGCTCGATGGCCGCGCCTCCGGCTTGACCAGAACCAGTTATTCCCCAAGCGCCATCAGCGCAATACCATTCCTGACCAGGCGGGATCTCAAGGCCGGCCGAGGTGAATTGATTGTAAATGTCTGGAACACCTGGAATGCGGTCAATGGGAAACCAAAGATTGCAAGCATACTGATTGGGGTCGCCATTAAGATTGGTCGAGTAATCTGGTTGAACGCAAAAACCTTCCAAACCCACGAACCGATCGCTGCGCGTGCGGCGAACGCACTTAAACCCTTCGGCTGGTTGACCAGACGCTTGACAATCAACATCAACAGCGCAAGCCTGGCCTTTCTTGGATCCATCTTGGCAAATGCCTTCCATTCCGAAATTGCTCTGCGAGGTGAACCGCGTTGATCCGTCTTCATAAGCTAATTTGCGGTAACTGCATTCGCAAGATTGACCATTAGAACAAACCTTGGTGTTTTGAAAACCCAATCTAGCGGTCTGGGGATTATCATCAAGCAGAAAATCACTAGTGCCGGTGTTATTCCAAGAGGTGACCACCTTTGTCGGCAAGGGAGAGGCAACCTCGGGATACCCCCGACAAGCAGCGGCTGGTCCGGCCAACTGATCAGTGATCGCGAGCGGCCGGCTCTTTAGATCTTGGGCGCATTGAAGATTATAACAGCGACCTGATTGCCCAGCCGCCTGACAAGAAGCGCCCGAGACAAGATTCGGACCGCAAGCCCCAAGATCACGACCTAAACGGAAATGAGAAACACATTTTTCATTATCTCCGCAATCCTGATTGGTCTCCACCCGACAACCGAATTTATTTGTCTGATTTTCAGGAATCATAACCGCGGCTGATCCTTCAGTCTCGGGAACGCAAGCGCCGACATCAATTGGCTCCAAATCCTGGAGCGAATATTGATTGGGAATGGAATAGCCAGAGTATTCAAAACCAAACCAAGAAATATCGCGGTTGGCATAACGTCCGGGCAAGAGCACTTGCGGCTCCGCGTCAGGCGCGTAAACGCAAGAACCCAAATCCTTGATCTTGGCTGGTTCAAAACATTCATCCAGGGCCGCGCAAACAGTCCGCCATTGACCGCTCCGTTCGTCAAAAACCGGGTCAGGACTGGCGCAGGAAAGCCAGCGCGCGCACTCGCGATCGCGGCGCACCTTGAGCACCAAATTCGTATCATTATAATTCAAATTTAAACAATACTGGGAATCGCCCGGCGCCGGACTGACGCAATCAACCGGCAAAACCCGGGCAAAATTAGCCGCCGCGCTCTTCTCATAAGTGGCCGCGCTATTCCACCGCATCACTGAATCCGAAGTGTCGTTCAAAAGCACGCAGCCCTCTTTCAAACTCACCTGACCCTGGCATTGTTCGGCAGTTGGTTTTTGACGCTCATCCAGCTTCTGGTTCTTAATCCGATCATAGGGTTTGCCTTGAGGCCACTGGATAAAACCGCTCTCTCCGCCCTGATCCAAGGGATCTAAAAATTCTGTGCAGCCGGAAAATTCATTGCGGCAAGCCCCGGCCCAGCCATCATAATTCGGCGAGCCATTGGTCCAAAGACCATATTCCTGACCGCCAATCAAAAATTCAGGATCACAAGCCTCGCGATAGGTGCAGGATTTTTGCCCGGCCGCTACTTGGCAGACCGATTGGCCCGCTCCCGGACAAGCGCAGCCGACGGCCAGGCCGCAATCTTGGGCCAAAAGACAAGTCCGCTTCCCTTTCTTAAACCAACCAAAAGCGCCGGCCGGACCAGCCTCAAGATATTCGCATTGTTTGTCAAGCGGATCTTTGAAATAAAATTCTGAACCAGCCGGGGTGCGCCAGTCATCGCAGAAAAGCGCTTCGGCCGGGCAAAGCGTGCTCGGGTAATTGTCCGGCAGATTAAATTTCGCGACCTCATCATAACCAATCACGGCTGATTTATCCTGATTATACTTGGGCTGACCCAAAAGTTCGCAACCCCGAGCATCAGGCGGACAACGTTTGTCTGGCGCGTCAACCAGATAGACTGTTTCATCAGCCGCGGCCACGGTCAAACTTTCATCATAGAAAAACGGATAAATGGCCGTGGTCTCTGTTCCATCAATGAATTTCAAGTTAGTCGAGAGATGGACATTAGCCGGATTTGGATCAATAATTTCTTCTGACCAACGGAAGCGACAGCGATCACTGCCCGCGGGAATAGTGCAGACCTCGACTGGCCCAAATTGGCTGCCGTTGCCGTCAGGATCAATCGAACAGACGCCGCTCGCCGGAGCCGTCTTTTTCAGACAAATATAATTCCAACTCTCGGCGTAAGGCGAACTGGAATTTTGCGTGTCAAAGAAGGCCTGACAGCCAATCGCTTTTTCCGAACACAGTCGGCTAAATGATTTAAGATAAGCTGGCGCACCCGCCCGATCCTTGTATTCCTGACAACCCAACATCTCTTGGGCCGAATAAGCGCCCTCGGGAGTGGCATCGCATTCTGGCGGCGTCTGCCAGGAATTCTTAATGAGAACAAAATTCTCATAAGCATAGGACAGGGTCACTTCATCAAGAAAAAGTTCAGCGTTTGCGATATTCTGATTTAAAGTCCGAGTCGTAAAAACAAAGTCAGGCTCAATTTCCCAATCAACCAAAACTGGACCTAACTCAAAAAACTGCCAGCTCTCATTGAGGACGACCGTGGGAGTGGTTGAATCATTATCCGAATAACTAAAGTAACGATTGGCCGGGGAATTAGAAATCCTAACCTGAAGCTGCTGATCCTTGGTTCCCTTGGCCCAAAAGGCCAGACGCAAGGCTCGACCCGGCAAGGTTTGGGTCACTGCTGGATCAATGATCGTATGAACAACCCAGGCCAAACCATTAGATTTACGCAGAGAGTGTCCGGTCGCGGCCAAAGACTCATTCGAAATCTCGCCATTGCCCCAACCTGTCACCTCGCCATCCTCAAAATTATCTTCAAAAATGATGCGGACATTGCGGCCAGCATTGCCGGTATAAAGACGACAATTATTTTCACTCGCCGGGCAAGAAAGATTTTCCGGCCGATAAGCCTTGTAAAAACACTGGGCCGTGGTTGCTTGCCAACGACCGCCAGAAGCCAGGCAAGCGCTCTGGGTCGCGATGGTCTTTCGATAATCAGTGCACTCCTCGGTTTTGGTGATGGTCCGCGAATAGAGACGATAATGGATTTTACCAGCCTCATCATAAAATTCGCGGCAATCAGGATTGGTAAAAATGTCAGCTCGAACCCGGCAGCCATCAGGCGGCGACCAAGGGATTGGATCATTGCAAGTATTGGTGACGGCCTGGTAATTCGTGCAAGGAGCCGCCCCGCCAGAAGGATCAGTCTCTTTCCAAGAATCATTAACACCTGGCGCGGCCAAGCTGGCCTGCGATTTTTTCAATTGCCAGACCCGCAACTGTAAACCAGTCTGGTCAGTGCCCTCCCAAGTATAGAAGGTGCCAAGATCCTGACCAATTGTTGGTTCTTCGCAAAGACGGAGATAGGTAAAGGACTCGCGCTGTTCAGCTGTCGCCGCTTCCAAATTAGTGAACTCGTCGCAGCCAGCATTGATCGCGCTGCAGGCGCGGGCTGTTTCCGCGATAAAGTGAAGCGGGAAATCACCTGTTGGATTAAAGTTGGTTGGTTCTTCGCGATAAGTGGCATAACCAACGCAACTCTGGGGACATTGATCTGGTTCGCGGGCAATGCCAGGCACGGCTGGACCACCCAAGGCAGGAGTATAAAGTTCACAACCCACATCTTGAGCCGAACAAACAGCGGCATATTGACTACAAATTGGCGGGTCATTCTCTCCGCCCGGACAAAGACCCTTGGGCGGAACCTTGAGATGAATCGGCTCAATCGGGCCGCCATAGCCAATGGCAAAATCAGACGTCACCTCATTTTCTTCCAGCTGCACGCTATCAACCCAAACCCCAGGCCCGTTCGTCTTCACGGTCAATAAAATGTAAGCCGTATTGGCCGGCGAGGTAAAGGCGCAAGATTGACGGTCATAAGATAAAGAGCCGTCAGTTGCCGCGGCCGGCGGTATAAAATTCAAAGAATAGGTATTATTACTGTTAAGACAAGTGGAAAAGAGATTGATTGTCGAAAGAGGGGCATTGTCTGTTCCATAAGGTTTGACCTCCAGAACCACGGTTGACGCATCAGTCGCGACCCGCTTGCCAGAAACAGAAATCGCATAGAATTGACGCGGATTGATTTTGACCCGCTGAACCAATCCCGCATTATTCGCCGTCAGGCGGACCGCGTCAAAACCATCAGCGGCCTGGGAGGCGGAGGTGTCATAGGCAGTCATATTTCCGCTCCAAAAATCAGGCAGGGCTGAATTTTGATCAGTATTATCTTCAAAACTTGGATTGCGCAAAAGATTTAAGGTAACGCGCTTGATCTCCTGATCTGATCTGATCTCTTTCGGAATTACTTCAGTGCAGCCAATATTGGCCGCGTCGCAGACCAAAGCCTGGCGATTCAAATAAATCCGGGAGGTTGATCGCCATTCGAGTTTATCAGGATAAGGGGAAGGCAAAGAATCATCAGGCAAACAACTGCTCCCCGGACAATCATCATCAAGGCTGCAGGCTTTTCCTTTATTAGGCCCGCTCACGCAAACGCGATCAGACTCACCGACAGTGTCCAGATAATCCTGGGCCACGCTCGACCAGCGGCAACCAGCGTTATCAGCCCGGCAGACGCCGTAATCAACCGTGTTGGTGCGCACGGTCAGCTCCTTGTCTTCTGGTCCTTGGAAAGACTGACAGGTGTTAAAGTAAGCCGGACAGGCATCACCATCAAAACGCCAAACATTTTTCTCACGAGTGCAGTAACCCCAACCGCCCACGCACTCGCCCTGATCATTCTCCGAGACACAACTGGGCGTGTCCACGCAAACCTCGGCCCGTTGATCACTTTCCAAACTAATTAAGGTAGGACCGTAAACCATGGCCCGACATTGAGTGTGCGGATATTTGAGAACCCAATTTGGATCAATCAGATGACACCACTTGTTTTGTTCTGGCTCCTGATTATCGCAGTTGTTAAAATTATTCATCACCTTTTCGAGCGTATCATCAGAATTGGTTGAACGTTCGGCCGCAATTTCCCAACCAATGGGGATGATGCGGGCCGCACGCAATTTCACTAAATTGGAATAGCAGTAGGCATAGGTATAACAATAAGGATCCTGATTGCGGGCCTTGTCAGTCGAGGGAATCAGGGCCCAATCACCATGAACCAAACCCTGCTCAATCGCTTCGCGCAGGGTCAAGATTCGACCGGTTTCCGCCTGCCTGACAGCCGCGGCAAATTGTTCATCAAGCACGCAATGGTCTGGGCCGCGCGGCGTGGAACAAGTCGTAAACTGACCCAAGGCGTTATAATTATCCGTGGATCGAATCTGAACGGGCAATAAATCAGCAAAGGTTTTCCGCGCCGCTTCCACGCCGCCAAATCCGCCTTCTAGTTCTGGCAACTCCAAGTCTTGATCAAATTTAAAAAGATCGCCCAAGGTAAAAAGTCCGCCCATGACCTTGGAAAGTAATTGATTAGTTAAAGTGCTAGCAAAGGTGCTAAGTACTGTTCTTAACAAAGCCCAACCCGTATCAGCATGCCAATAAGCTCCCAAGATTGCAACCTTCTGCGGTTCCGTGACATTCTTGATCAGATCAGTCTTCAGTTTCTCTTCGACAACCGCGGCTGGGGTTTGAATGTCGCCGCTAATCAGTCCCTTTTTGCCGAAAAATCCCTTTCCCTCTTCGCGCTCTTTTTCCGCGGCTTTTTCTTTTTTCCTCTCGCGAGTAAGGGCCTTGCGATTCAATTCTAGGGCCACCCCAAGCGGCGACTGGTTTGGTTCAAAAGAAACCCCAAGCTGGCTCAAAAGTTTTTGCTGACCCTCTCTTTCAGTAATCTGATCCCTAAACTGATCCCAATTATTTTTCAGATCATTAAAATCACAACGTGGTTTTGGCTCCTTAACTCGTCGGGCAATGCCGATTTTCAATTTCAAAACAACAGAGAGATCAGGCGTGCAAAGATCAAGACCAGGGATATTAAGATTGTCGCTAAAAGTGCCTAAAAATTCTCCAACGGCCGCTTGGCTCGCCTGGGTTAGATAGTCAAACCATAACTGTTTGCTATAAAGCGGTTCTTGCCCCTCGCCGCCCGAAGCCACCCAAACCGCGGTATTATAGGCAAGCCTTTGAAAAAAGATGGTAATCGCCTGGGTCAGGGCTTGAGCCACTGAAAGTTTTAAAATTGTTTTCCAGGTCATCTTTATATTATTAGCAACCGCAATGGTGTTCAAGGCCGCCACGACATCAGGATTTTGCGCTTGGACAATGACTGGTCGGGTTAAAAATAAAATCCCGCTCAAACTGAAAATCATCAGCCCGAGGAAAAAACTGGCCAAAAAACATCGCTTAATTTTCGGATGATCCGACATGAAATCAAGGAGCCGCGGAATTATCTTCGGCTTCTTCCAATGATTGCTGATAAATTTCCATCAAGGTCTGATCATCAACCTGATCCAAGGTTTCTTTGGGCAAACCCTGTTCAATTAATAATTGACGAATCTGGGCCGGGGTTAACTTGCCCAAGGCCTCTTTCACTTGGGATTGAGAAGCAGGCAGTTCGAGAGAAGGCGGGGCTGGCAAAGCAAGGCCGGCCGCGGCCGAGTCTGGGGCAGGGGTGATGGTTGATTGACCGCACTCTTTTCCTTGAGGACAGTTGGGATTATTGCCGCTCTCAATTTCTGTCTTGTCATCAAAACCATCAGAATCAGAATCAGCCAGATAAGGCGAGGTGTTCCAGATATTTATCTCATCATAATCAAACAGACCATCACTGTCTGTGTCTTTAGTTTTTAGGGCCGCTTCAGAGGCTGCCTCTTTCTCGCTGGGGAGTTGATAAGAACCAGGTTTAAGCCGATGGGGTTCTTTGATCCTTTCTCCAAGATAGGAAAAACCTAAAACTAGCGCAATGATTCCTCCTAAGATCACTGCCCAATAAGCCAGCCTTTCTTGTGGCTGAAGATTATTATTGGTCATTTACCTTAAATTATAGCACAAGAGCAAGCTGGCCAAAAGAGCTAATTGGTCAGAGCAATGACACCAAGTCAAAGCAGGCTGATTGTGGATAGATTGTCAATGTCTTCCAACACCTTCTTTCCATATAAATCAGGAATGGTGTTGATGGCGACCAACAAAAAAGAACTTAAATTTTCTTGACGCGGCTTGGGCTAACTTGAAATGATAAAGGTAGATGGTGTGTCAGACTCGTTGGAGGAGGTCTGATCCAAATCTCCAACAAAATACGGTCTCACCGCTTTCTGCGTCAAGAGGTCAGGCCAGATCAGGAGATTATTGGTCAGACTCCCTCCTCCAGAGTGATCATCTTCAGACTTCCCGATTTTTCACTTCAGATTATAACGAAGAGAGTGAAGCGATCCAATCATACCAATCAGACCAGTCGCTCTCTTAAAAATCGGGTGGTTTGAGGAGGATCCTCCTGATCCTTCACAACAAGAAAGCGAGGTCGCGATGAACCGAATCCTTTCCCTCTTTCTCCTTGGGGTTTTCTCTTGCGAGAGGCAAGCTGACCCCACGATTGGAGCCATCCGCTTTGAGGATGGCGGCTCGCCAGCCGGTCTGCCTGATCAAGATGTCTCTCGGCCTTCTCAAGAACCAACCCCAACCAATTCTTCAGAACTGTTCTTGCGATGGCAAACCCCCCAAGCCGCCTCCAGCCCGCTCATTGTCCTTTCTGGCATGATCTTTGAGGGTCAGGAACTGATTACGAGTTGGCAGGATTGGGCCCAAGGCCAGGGCCAGGAACTTGAGGCGATGATTCTTCTCGCGCCCGGTCAGAGCTTTGAGTTTTCCATCCTTTTTCTAGCCGATGGGAAACCACTCTACTCTTGCCTGGGCAACAACACTCCTGTTGGCCAACTGGCCGCCGTTTGGAATGAGATCCCTCTCGCGCCCGTGCCAGTGCCTAATGGACAAGGCGGCTGTAATCTCCGCGTCTCCACCTTGGGGCCATATCTTGATGATGTGGTCGCGCCGATCGAACCAAGCAACCTTATTACTTGCGCCTTGGGCGACTGGTGGGTTGAACTCTTGATCGAGGGCGCGATTTCCGAAGCGCTCTACGGCGAACCGCTTGCCGCGATCGAGTTCTTGGCCATTGCTTCCAATGTCAATGGCTGGGCCACCTCAACAACCCCGCCCCAGTACTTTTCCACACCCTACTTGGGTGATGCTCTGCCCCACCGACTCAACCTGCCGTCCTCTCTTGAACATTTCAACTTTTGGGTCGGCGGGAATGAGGGCGCGCGTTGGTTTGATCTGGCCAAGTGGCAAGCCACGGGCGCGGGCTGTGAGATTGTCGGGAATGGCGAAGGCGGTCTCGTGATCGAACGTTAAAGACCGCGCTCCAGATCAGGCGCTCGGTGTTCATGGTGAGTGGACACCAACAACCCTGGTCCGGCCTGCGAGCTCTTGTCTCCTCGCAGGCCTTTTTCTTAACTTCCCTCTTTCACGATCGGAAAAAAATTTTCACGATCGTAAAAACGATTATGCTTCCCTCTAAATCAATTGTGTCAATCCGCGAAAAAATGCGCCAAAGCCCGCCCCTCAAGACTGGTTATGAAATTAGGGTCGAATTTGACTTTCCTGAAAAATGCAGGAATAGACGCGACTCTTTTCGTTATCTTCTCAAAACTACTGGTTTCCAAATGTTCCAACGAAGTATCTGGGTATTTCAATTTAACGCCCTGGCTTTACTTCAATGGTTTCTCAAAAAAAATAATTTGACCAAATGGGTGGATGTCATCATTGTTAAAAAATGATCATCCCCCAACCTTTCCCCTTTTCACGATCGGAAAAAAAATTTTCACGATCGTGAAAAGTTGAATTGGGAAGGGATTGAGCCAATTTAAACCAAGAGAGAAAATCAAGCTCGCCGGGACGGGAATTAAGGGAGAGTCCTAATCGCTTAAAAACTGAAACCAGGGTTGAGCGATCTTGATTGAAAATTCCCTCAAGATTGCGAATTAATTTGCGACGCGGATGAGCAAACCCCCGAGCGACCAGACGGAAAAAATCAGTCCGATCCAATTTTTGCTCGCGAAGAGCAAGAGTGGTCAACGGATGTTGACGGAGACGCAAGATGGCCGAATCAACCTTGGGCCGCGGCCAAAAAGCATTCTTGCTCACCGGACGAATGATCTCGGGCTGACCAAAATACTGGACAAAAATAGCCAACCGATTCATCTTGGGCGGCCGAGCGACGATCCGTTCGGCCACTTCTTTTTGGACCAAAAGAACCAAAAGTTGAGGACAGGGTTTTTCTCTTAAAAATTTTTCTAAAATATCACTCGTCAAATAATAAGGTATATTGGCCACCAATTTATAAGATTGACCCGCGCCAAGAACAAGTAATTTTTTGGGATCAAATTCGCGCGCGTCTCCCTGAATTAAATGAAGCCGGACTTGGTCGGACGGAAAATTTTGAAATTTAATTTGCCTCAGATAATTAAACAGGACCGAATCAAGCTCCACCGCCACCACCCAACCAGCCTGCTCCAGAAGTTTTTCCGTTAGCCCGCCCAAACCCGGACCGATCTCCAGCACGGTGTCGATTTTTTTCAATTCGGCCGCCGCGACCAAATCAGCCAGCGCCTTTTGATCAATTAAAAAATTCTGACCGCGAAGTTTGATCGGCGGACGACCCAATCTATTTAAGATCTTTTTAATTTCTGCCGAGGTCATCTGGCTGATTAAGAACCGAAAGCGGAATCACTCCCGGTCGGAGAATCTGAATTTTTTTATTCCAGACCCGAACAATGGTCGAGGGAGGCGAGGGAGATAAAACGCCCGCATCAAAAATCAGTAAATCAGTCGACAATTTTTTTCCAAATTGTTTCCGTAAAAGCTGAATACTGCCGCCGGGCGATTGACCGGATAAATTAGCCGAAGTGGAAACAAGCGGTCGGCCGAGACCATTAGCTAGCCGACGCGCCAATGGATGCGGGGAAACACGCAGGGCAATTCGACCCTTGGCTACGACTCTCCTGGACAGCTTAATTCCAGGTTGAGGCATCAGAAGGATGGTCAATGGACCAGGCCAAAAGCAGCGCGCCAGCCGATGTTCTAACGGAGAAAAAATAGCCACTCTCTAGGCGGCAGCCAAACTCCCCACGATCAAGGGCAGGGTTTTTCCCGGAGCGCGCCGCTTGAGCGCAAAAACGCGATCCACGGCTTTTTCGTCAGTCGCATCAACCCCAAAACCATAGCTTGTTTCAGTTGGATAGACGACCACCCCGCCCTTTTTCAGATGAAGGACGGCTTGGCGGATAAGTTTATTTTTCTTTTGACCAACGCCCATAGGCCTCAATCAGATCATCAAGTTTGCCGTCAAGCACGGCTTCGGCCTCGGTTGTCTCAAATTTTGTTCGATGATCCTTAACTAATTTATATGGATGCAAAACATAGGAGCGGATCTGATTGCCCCATTCCGCGCTTAGATGCTCACCGCGCAATTTTTGTTTTTCCGTCTCCTTTTCCATCAAAAGACGCTGATGAAGTTTGGTCCTTAAAATTTTGAGCGCGGTCTCCTTATTTTGCTGTTGGCTCCGCTCATTTTGGCAACTGACCGTGATCCCGGTTGGCAAATGCACCACCCGGACCGCCGAATAGGTCGTCTGAACGCCCTGACCGCCATGACCGCTGGAAAGAAAAGTGTCAATCCGTAGATCTTTGGGATCAATCTGGATTTCTGGAATTTCCTCAAGTTCAGGCAAAACCTCAACCAGGGCAAAGGAGGTGTGTCGCAATTTCTCCGCGTCAAAAGGAGAGATCCGAACAAGCCGATGCACGCCATGTTCAGATTTAAGATAACCATAGGCCCGATGACCGGAAATTCTCACCGTCGCGCTTTTAATCCCGGCCTCTGTCCCCCGGCTCTCATCCAAGATTTGAGTCGCCAACCCGCGATGTTCGGCAAAACGCAAATACATGCGCAAAAGCATCTCGGCCCAATCCTGGGCTTCTGTCCCGCCCGCGCCGGCGTGAACCGCCAAGATGACGCCCTTTTCATCATAAGGACCGGAAAAAAGCAGACGTGATTCCATAATCTCGAGTCGTTCTCGCGTGGTTTGGAGTTTCTCCTCGAGATCAGAAGAAAGATCAGCCGTTGCTTCAAGTTCGGCAATTTTAGCCAAATCAAAAAGCTCGTTCGTTTCCCGTTCGAGCTTCTGCCATTCGGCCAACTCTTTTTTGAGATTGGCTAATTTCTGACCCTTGACCGCGGCTCGAGTCTGATCTTGCCAAAAATCAGGCGCGGCCATTTCTGTCTCAATGGTTTTTATTTCTCTCTCAAGACCAGCCGGGTCAAAGTAACCTCCCCGAGGAAGCGACCTTTGTTTTGAGTTCACTAATTTGGTTAAGTAATTCTTTCATATTTTAATCAAAAGAGATTTGCTCGGCGTACTTGGCTAAGATCGGAATGCGCCAATATTGACCCAAAAGCACGCGGGTCATCACATAAATCGGTAAAATAAAAAAAACAAAAAGCGACCAAAGCCAACCAACCACCGGGATCCAAGCGATGAGCGATGAGATCGCCTGAACGATAAAGAGAACCAATCCTTGCTTGGCATGGGCTTGAGCAAACTGACTTTTCCTGGCCCAGAGCAGCGGCACCAAAAAAAGAATCCAAAGATAGGACAAAAGGGCTACCACCTTGTTCCGCTCAACATCTTTGGGATCGAATGGCATAAGAGGCGCTGCCTCTAGTATCCCATTTCATCAAGACCGTGTCCAGCCGGAGCCCTTTCCTCCTTTTTGGGCAGATCAGTGACCGCGGCTTCCATAGTCAGAAGCATGGCGGCCACGGAAGCGGCATTTTGCAGGGCCGAACGAGTGACTTTAGTTGGATCAATAATGCCCGCCTGGGTCAAATCCTCAAAACGATCAGCCTCGGCATTATAACCATAAGCCCCGGTTTGTTTTTTGACTTCCTCAACAATCACCGCACCGTCCCGACCAGCGTTCTCAGCGATCTGCCGCACTGGTTCTTCCAGAGCGCGTTTCAAAATCGTGATCCCAATCGCCTCCTCGCCCGTGACCGGCACTTGGGTCAGAACCTTGATCGTTCGAATAAAAGCCACCCCGCCCCCGGGCACAATCCCCTCTTCCACGGCCGCCTTGGTGGCCGAAACCGCGTCTTCAATCCGATGCTTTTTTTCCTTCATCTCCACTTCTGTGGCCGCGCCCACCTTGATCACAGCCACGCCGCCGGACAGTTTGGCCAAACGTTCTTCCAGTTTTTCCTGATCAAATTCTGATTCGGTGATCTCGAGCTGCTTTTTGATTTGAGCAATCCGATCCTTAATCCGACCGGGATCGCCCTTGCCTTCAACAATCGTGGTGTAATCCTTGGTCGCCACCACTCGCCGGGCTCGACCCAAATCTTCAAAGCGAACGGTTTCTAATTTCAAACCCACATCTTCAGAGATCACGCGGCCGCCGGTCAAGACGGCAATATCCTCCAACATCTCTTTTCGGCGATCGCCAAAACCCGGAGCCTTGATGGCCAAAGAACTAAAGGTGCCGCGCAATTTATTGACCACCAAAGTCGCCAGGGCCTCGCCCTCCACATCTTCGGCCACGATGACTATTTCTTTTTTACCATTCTGGGCCACCTTTTCTAAAATCGGCAAAATATCCTGAACCGAAGAAATCTTGCGATCAGTGATTAAAATTAGCGGCTCTTCATAATCAGATTCCATCCGCTCGGCATTGGTAATCATATAGGGCGAGACATAACCCTTATCAAAACGCATCCCCTTGACGACTTCAGTCTGAATGCCAAAGGATTGCGATTCCTCAACCGTGATCACCCCATTCTCGCCCACCTCTTTCATCGCTTGAGCAATGACCCGGCCAATCTCCGGATCATTGGCCGAGATGGCGGCCACTTGAGCGATCTCTTCCCCGGAAATAGGTTTGGAAATCGAATTTTTGAGTTCGGCGACAATGGTCTCCACTCCTTTTTCAATTCCGCGGCGAATGGCCACGGGATTGGCGCCGGCCGTGACATTCTTCAGACCCTCGGTCACGATCGCCTGGGCGAGCAGGGTGGCGGTCGTGGTGCCGTCGCCAGCCACATCATTAGTTTTAGAAGCCACCTCCTTGACCAATTCCGCGCCAATGTTTTCAAACTTGTCCGGCAGATCAATCTCCTTAGCCACGGTCACGCCGTCTTTGGTAATGGTTGGCGCGCCAAAACCGCGATCCAAAATCACATTCCGTCCCTTGGGACCAAGCGTCACCTTGACCGCGTTGGCTAATTTATCCACGCCGCGCTTTAAGGCTTGGCGCGCTTGTTCGTCAAAAAAAATTTGTTTAGCCATATTCTTTATTCAATAATTGCTAAGATGTCTGATTCCTCCAGGATGAGATATTCCTCCTCGCCGACCTTGACTTCGTCTGGACCGTATTTTTTGAAAACCACCTTATCGCCAACCTTAACCGAAAGAGGAGCCCGATTGCCATTCTCCAAGAGCTTACCCGGACCAATGGCCACGACCTCGCCTTTTTCTGGTTTTTCCTTATCCACGGTTTCAGGCAAAATAATCCCGGCCTTTGATTTTTCCTCCTCGGGCAACGGTTTGACGACCAAACGATCATTTACTGGCTTAAGTTTCATAGAATTATGACCACCTATTTTATTTAACTTTTATCTCTAATTTTAAATATCCCCTAAGACAATAGCACTCTTCCGCCCTAATTGCTAAAGACAAAGATCATCTTAAAAAAGCCAAAATAATTTGTCAAGTCCGGCGCCAATAAAGACCCAACATTGCGGCCATCAAAACCAGACCAGGATAAAGACTCCAAAGATAATGATCAAAAAGAGAAATTGTGGCTAGACCGAAGAGCGGCGCGGCCTGACTCGCGGTCAAGAAATGCCTCGATCTTTGAATTCGCCAAATTAAAGCCGCGAGCAAAACCAGACCAACCAGGCCGATTTCCGCCCAGATCAAAAGCAGGACATTATGAACTGGCTGATACATCCAACTTGGCCGACCAGGAAAAGAATCAGCCAGCCGGGCCGTGTAATTTCCAATTCCCGTTCCTAAAAGAGGCGCCTGTCTAATCAGGCTAATCGCCTCGGTCAAACCGGTCTGTCGTTCAATTAAGGAACGGGCCTCCAGACTGGTCTCATTTAAGATCCGATTTCGGAAGATTCCGGGGAAAAAGGCCGCGCTCGTAAAAAACACAATCAGTAAAATTAGAACCGCGATCCCAGCCCGTCGCCGCGCCTCGGCCCGACCTTGGTATAACCAGAACAAAAAGGTCAGACCAACCAAAAGACCCAACCAAGCTGATCGCGAAAAAGTAAAAAAAAGACCGCTGGCCAAAAAAGGAAGCGCGGCCCATTCATAAGCCGGACGATGGCCTTCAGATAAGGTCGCGAACAAAAGCAAAATAC
>CAZHKL010000003.1:18239-24772 GCA_964532695.1 uncultured Gammaproteobacteria bacterium
ACCGGAAACTAGATAACCAGCCAAGATATTAGGATGAGGCAAGCCGCCATAGGCGCGCAAAAAACGTTGAGCGCCCAAGAGGACAACCGAGGTTCCCGGCTGACCAGGCTCGTGGGCAGACATCCCTAAAAAAGTCGAGGCGGGAATCTCTTGATTGACCATCTGGATCAGGGCCAAGCTGACCTGAAAAATAAGCCCCAGGACAAAAGCAAAAATCAAACGACGGACATCGACGGCAGAATGTTGGAAAATAAAAATTATTGCCCCGGCCAAAATCAAATTCAAAACAGCCCAAAGCGCGAGCCTGGAATTGGGCGCCCAAAAACTAGTCAAACCAGCCCAAAGTAAGAACAAAAACACTAACCCGCCCAACCGCCAAGGCCTGATTCGCGCCCAGAGACGAAGAGCGGCCGACTGAAAACAAGTCAGACCAAAAATTAGAAACAGTAAAACTCCGCTGGCATAAAGACTCAAGGCGCCATACTCCCAAGGACCGCCGGCGAGCCAACCCAACTCAATGATCCAGCGCGTCTGCCAGGGCAGAAAAAATAAAAAAAGAGGCAGCAAAAAATTCACACGGCTAATTTTTGACAACTTCTCTCGTAAAGCAGACGAAACTCGTGGCGCCGATCATTCTGATGAAACTTTAAAAGCTCGTCAGTCACAAGCACCCGATGATCAACATTCATTATTTCCCGCAAGCCGCGGGGCAAGCGCAGCATTTGCCAAGCCCGGGCTAAATTCTCCCAAAAATTAGCCTCGCCTCCTCGATCAGAGCTGGATTGAGTCTGGCCAGACACTCGCCGCAGAGTGGAAACAAAAAAAGGACGGGCATTGGGCAAGGCCTGCCTGACCCAGGGGTTAGCTTCCCAAATCGCCTCGATCAATCCATCCGGATCATAGAGCGGCACTAAACTCGCCACCCAATAAAGAAGATAAGGATCATCGGGTTTGATTCTCAAAACAGAAAAATCAAGCGCGGTCTCAGCGGCAAAAAAACTAAAACAGAGCGCGTCACGTTCCTGACCAGAACGAGGACGGAGGCCTAAAAGCGCAAAGGGCGCCACCGCTAAAAACCGACTCTGCCACAGACGGCCGGATTTGGTCACGATAAAAAAATCAATATCGCTTTCATCTCGCGCCTGACTCCAGGCCAAGGTATTGCAAATGGCCACCAATCTGATCCCGGGCAGATGTTTGAGAAAACGAGTCACCAGCCGCGCTCGGGCATACTTGCGCCGGGCAATCTGACTGCGTTCGAGACGGAGATTGACCCCGACCTCTCGTCCCCGCAAAAACCAAAATCCGCCGCGCTGATCGATCACCCCCTCGCCTTGTAAGGTCTCAAGCCCAGCCAGGATCAACCCCAGATCAGTCGGTCCGGTTCGTGAATTCAAAAATTTCCAAACCTCAAGAGTGGTCAGGGGATAATCAAAAATATCAAAATAGGCCAAGGTTCGCAAAATGCTCCCGCGCATATTATTTCCGAGTCAGGGTCGCGGGCTTGCCCTCTGGTTCTGATCTGATGGCCAAGGTTTTTTTCCAAGCCGCGGGCGCCGCCCCATCCTCAATAATCATTTTTTGATTATCTAAAGAAATGACCTGGGTTCGATGGATCAGGAGTCGAGTCGGTCTGAACCATCCCGACCGCGCCTCATAACGAAGAATGGTTTGGGTCTCGGCTTCAAATTCAAAACCAGAGACTCGGCCAACCATTTGGCCGCTTTTGGTTAGAACCGGCAGATGTAGAAGTTCGGCGGCCGTGAGCAACATATTATTTGCGACGCAAAAATAACTTTTGTTGAAACGCGGAAAGCAAACTCATCACAAACCAATAAAGGGCCAGACCCCCGGGCAGCCCAGCGGCAATCACCACCGTCATAATCGGCATCACATAAAGCATTTGCTTATTCATCATCGCCATCATTGATTCATCTTTGGCCCCCTCGGTCTTGATCACGGCGCGCGGCGGCGGCTTAACCTGCATCAGTTTGGTCTGCCAAAATTGGGTCAGTCCAGCCAAAACTGCCAAAACATAACTTGGTTTGCCCAAATCCAGACCAAAAAAATGCGGATCAAGCGGTCCAGGATTGGCCACAAAAGAATATAAAAATTTTGGCGCCTCGCTTCCAAAACCATCGCGCAAAACCTGATAAAGAGCAAACAAGAAAGGCAGCTGAACCAAAAGCGGCAAACAAGAGGAAAAGGGACTGACTTTTTCTTTTTGATAAAGCTCCATCATCGCCTTGGCCAGACCCTCTTTGTCATTTTTATATTGTTGTTTCAGGGCCTCAAGTTTGGGTTGGAGAGCCTGCATCGCTCTTTGCGAACGCAGAGACTGAATGGTAAAGGGATACAAAATAATTTTGAGCAAGATCGTGAGCAAAATAATCGCCACTCCCAAATCATGACCAGGCACGATATTATAAAGATAGACTAAGGCATTCCAGAGAGGTTGATAAAAAATAACTTTAAAAAAAGACATACCTTAAGATAAAGGTTCATCAGTCAAAACTGGAGTCGCCTCTTCGCCGCTCGGTTTCCCCTCACTCACATTTATTCTCCAGCCGGTCAATTTAGCGGCCAAACGTACATTCTGACCACCCCGACCAATAGCCAATGAAAGTTGATCAGCCGCCACTCGCACCTGGGCCAAATGTTCGTCTTCAATCAATTCGACCGCCGCCACCTTGGCCGGCGAAAGAGCGTGAATAATAAAAGTCGCTCGATCTTCATCCCAAGAAATAATATCAATTTTTTCCCCGCCTAATTCATTGGCAATGGTCTGAATGCGCGTCCCCCGCTGACCAATACAAGAACCAATTGGATCAATGTTCGGATCAGCCGCGGTTACGGCCACCTTCGTGCGGCTGCCTGGTTCCCGGGCAATCGTCTTGATTTCCACCGCGCCGCTCGAGACCTCGGGGATCTCTAAAGTGAAAAGTTTGCGCACGAGTTCGGGATTGGTGCGGGAGATCAGGATTTCTGGTCCCTTGGTGGTGAGATTCACTTGATTAACATAGACCTTCAGACGTTCGCCGGGCCGATAGGCCTCGTGCGGGGCCTGATCATCAGGCAACATCAGGGCTGTGGCCCGGCCGAGATCAAAAAGAATTGTCCGACCCTCGCGCCGCTGAACCGTGGCCAGAATAACCTCGCCTTGTTTGTCTTTGTATTCATTATAAATCACTTCCCGTTCCGCCTCGCGCAGTTTTTGCATGATCACTTGTTTGGCGGTCTGGGCCGCCATCCGGCCAAAGGCGCCCGGCACCTCAAGTTCGGTTTTAATCTCCTCCCCCACCTCGGCGTCCGGTTTAATTGCCCGAGCCGCTGAAAGCATAATCATGGTCTTGGGATTGAACTTTTTTTCTTCATCAAGGGGCGCGTCCGCGGCCAATGGGGCGACTGACTTTTTCTCATCCCCTTCTTCTTCGGTCGGCAGTTCCATATCCTCGGTCACGGTCTTAACATCAAAAACCCTCATCGCGGCGGTTTCCGGATCAAAACTAACCCTGATGTTCTGGGTCTTCTCGGCAAAATCCTTGCGATAGGCCGCGGCCAGGGCGGCTTCAACCGTTTCGAGCACGGCTTGATAAGAGATATTTTTTTCCTCGCAGATTTGTTTGATGGCTTGGGCAATGGGTGAAGACATAAGAATAAAACTCGACGATTAAAGTCGAGTCTATCCCCAGGATAACATAACCTCGACTAGATATCAAATTCAACGGCTTCTAAATGACTGATCTTTGCCTGGCCGCGCCCGACCCATTCCACCGCGATCACATCGCATTGATAATTTTTTTTGGGCAGACGATGACGGGAGAAAAAAAGATCAATCAGATTAGCCAGCTTGTGTTGTTTGACCGCATCCACTGATTCTTCAGGCCAGCCAAATCGCTCGGTCGCCCGACTCTTGACCTCCACAAAAACTAAAGTTCGCCCGCGGCGGGCCACAATATCAATCTCCCCAAAGGGGAGACAAAGCCAGGGCGCGGCCAGGATTTGATAACCTTTTTTCTCGAGATAGATCCGAGCCGCTTTCTCACCCAACCGGCCAGTCTTTTTTTTCTCCAACATATCAGCGGGCGGGTTTGGGCAAGTATTTTTCAAATTGCCGGCGCTCGCGTTCTTCAATTTGAAGTTTAGGAAGCTTGACAATCAAAAAATAGATAATCCACCCCAGCCAAATCAACCAACCAATCAGGCCAAGAACTAACCACCAGGGCGCGCCCAAGATGTAAATCCGCTCATAAGCCCAAAAATCCCAAAAACCCAAATAAAGACCAGCCGAAAAAAAACACCAACCCAATCGTCTTAAACCGCGGGCCAATGGCCGATCGGTTTTTTTCTTTTTTCTAGCCAGAAACCAAAAAACAATTCCTCCGCCCAGCAAAATCAAGGCCGCCAGTCCCAAAAAACCGGCGCTCTGGAATGAAAGCGTCGGCGCGGCCGCGACCAACCAATTCCGAGGATCAAGGCTTTTCAAAAACCAATCCATAATGATAGGGGCCAGCTTCAAATTCGCTGACCTTTCTGGCGCCGGCCGACTGCATCGCCAGCCGAGCCTGTTCTCGAGAGACGCGCTGACCAGGCGGAGGGCCAAAAGGCGCGGCCGCGGGCTGCCAATCAACGACCACTAATTTACCGCCAACCTTCAGAACTCGCAAGGCCTCTCGACCGAGCATGGACCGATCCCGCGCCAAAAAAAGATTGTTAACCAGTAAAACCACATCCAAGGAATCGTCGGCGATTTGCGTGCCGCGCAATCGCTCAATATCTCCCCAAACCAGCTCCACATTCTGGATATTTTGCAACTTCAAATGTCCGGCCAGGGCCTGGAGCACGGATTTTTGAATATCCACCGCAAAAACCTTTCCCGCCGCCCCGACCAAACGAGCCGCCGGCAAAACAAAATGCCCCAAGGCGCCGCAGCCAAAGTCAGAGACCTGCATGCCTTCACGAATCTCCACCTGACCAAGAACCTTTTGCGGATCAAGAAGTTGGGTACCCGCGGTCATCATAAATTCATTGTCTTAAAGTGGGGGCAAAAATCGCCAAGAGAATCCCCTCGATAAAGCCGCCCATATAGAGGAAAGAGATAATAATAATCCCCAAGCCGATTAACTTGTAAAAAACACGACTGCCGCCGCTTGAAGCCAGCTTTGTTTCCGCCCACTCAATCCGCCCAAACTGCTGAAAAATCCACTCGGATTTCCAAATAATCAGAAAACCAACAGCCACTCCCATAAACCCCCAAAGAAAACGCATAGAGTTCTTGTCTTTATCTATTATATCATGTCTTTATCCAACTCCGCTCGAACTCACTTTATCAGAAATCCCAATGTTTGGATAGCGCCGCGGTGGATTTTTCGGACGGCAAAGCCTCAAATTGGCGATAGGCAGGGTTAGGTTTCAAAAATAATAAAGCGGTGATCAAGGAGCTAAATCAACACAATCATTTCGTTCCATAGCTCTCCTTAATTCTTTTTTCAACGCATAAGACCGACAATGTTTCAGAATGCCGTTGTAAGAAGCGAAATTTTTACTGTTAACTCTTCTAAACATTCTTCGCTTTGTTCTGGTCCTTAAAACCCGATGATGTGGAAAGCAAACATATCCAAGATAATCAACCCCGCCTGTGTATCTCTTGAGGACGATCTTGTCCGGGTGGACATCAAGGCGCAACTTCTCTCGCAAAAAGTCAGTGATTTTCCCAAGACAACTGATGAGCAACTCTTTGCTCGGATGAATAAGCACGAAATCGTCGACATACCGTATATACCCGACGACCTTCAGTTCGTGTTTAACAAACTGATCCAATTCATTCATGTATACGTTTGCGAACAGTTGGGAGGTCAAGTTGCCCAAAGGCAGACCGGGCGAATAGCTGTCAATTATGTCTCGTAACAACTCCATAAGCCGATGATCATCGGTTCGTTTTCGGAGAATGTTCAAGAGAATCGCGTGGTCGACAGAACCAAAGAATTTTCTAATGTCGAGCTTCAAAACCCACAAGACACGAGTGTTATTCCGCGACAATTTGAGTCCTAATTTTTGCAATCGTTTTACCGCTCCGTGAATGCCCTTGGTTTTTCTGGACGACCAAGAATCGAAAATGAATACCTTATCCCATACCGGCTCAATGATCCTGTGGACGGCGTGATGGAGCAATCGATCACGAACCGAAGCTTTGTGAATATGACGCCGTTTCGGATCGCGGATGAAAAAAGAAAAATATCCACCGTGCTTGTAGACGTCATTTTTCAAGTCCTCATACAACTTGAAAACATGATCTTCGAGATTTACCTCAAACTTCGCCACGTCGCTTTTGTTGGATTTTCCTCTCTTAAATTCCGTCCAAGCGTCGAACAGGTTCTCCAAGAAAATTATTTTTTCAAACATAAATATGACTAATAATACTACTGCGCAATCCGCTCACAATACGCCCTTGTTCCAGGCAGTATATAAATTGTATCTAGCTTGGTATCGCCGTTGCCAGACAATTCCCAAAAAGGATAGATTTACAATTGGTC
>CAZHKL010000004.1:0-12701 GCA_964532695.1 uncultured Gammaproteobacteria bacterium
CAACCGTGAGAGAGGCGGCCCAAACATTTCCCGATCGCTTCATTTTTCACGGCCAACTTTCTCGCGATCAGCTTTGGCAAAGGTTGAGTCAAGTTGACGCGCTAGTCGTGCCGTCTCTTTGTTATGAAAACGCGCCCCAAATTATTGCCGAGGCGCGAGCCATTGGCCGGCCGGTGCTGGCCAGCCGTTTGGGCGGTATTCCTGAATTGATTAGGGAGGGTAGGGATGGTTTTCTTTTTGGGCCTGGTCAGGAGACCGAGTTGGCCGGCGCGATTTCAAAATTGCCAACCCTGACCAGCCTCCTCCCCCGATCAGTGATGACTATTGATTCATATCTTGACCGGCTTTTTTCAGAAATTTAAAGACCAAGACTCGGCCCGAGCCAAATTCTTGCCAGTCATCAGCCTCGTCTTTGGCTCGTTCGATCAGTTTATTTGATCGGGACCAGTATTGATTGATCACAAAGTAACCGCGTTGGACGCCGAGCCGTTCCATGGCCGCTTGGATCGTCTGGCGGATGGGCGCGCCATAGCTGGCTTGGTGAAAATATTGATAAAGAGGTCCGCCGGTGGGGATTGAATAGTAAAAAGCTTCGATTTTTTGGCCATTCACCTCGAGCGGAAAATATTTTTTAAAACCAAACTCGCGCAAAGCCGCGGCCGCCACCGCCTGGTTGGCTAAAACGAGGTAGGGCTCATTTTGGCCATCACTTTCAATAAAATAGACCGCGGCCAAGTCAGAGGCGCTCACGCTCCAGCCGTGTTCCATGGTGTAGACGTCATAATGCGGAAAAGAAAGATAGATATTGATAACCGCGAGCCCGGCCATCAAGGACCAGAGTCCCAGTCGTAAAAATAATCCCAGCCTTTGGCCAAACTGAATTATTTTAGCCGCCGCCGCCAGGACCAGCGGCCAAAGAAAAAGAAAGCCAACCTCGGCCAGACGTTCGGCATAGCCAGTTTGTTCGATTGGCGGCAGATAGGAGAAACGGATAAAGAGAAAGAGAAAAAGGGCGTTGATCAGGGTAATGAGCGCGGTCAGGGGGAGAAGCCAAAAACTCTTTTTTTGTTTTCGCCAGATGATCAGCATCAAGACGGCTGTCAAGATCACGAGGAAAGGCAGATTTCGTTCATAGAGATAAACCAGATCAGACCAGAAATTAAAGCGCGTCGGCAGGGAGGGGATGACTCTTTCAAAAAGCAGAATTAATTTTTCTTTAGTCTCCGGCCAAACCACTGTCGGCAGCAGATTCAGGCCGCCCAGGGCGCCAAACACATAAAATAAGAAGGGAAAGACCGCGGTTAAACCCGCGCTTATGGTCAGATAAAAAAACCAACGGAGACGAGCCGGGAACCAGCCAAGCAGGCGGCGCGCCAGGGTGAAATAAAAAAGAAACAAAACCGGCAGACCAGAGAGGGGATGAACCGCCAGACTGGCGAGAGAGGCCAGAAGAGCGGCTAGGGAGGGTCTAAATCCGCGCTCAATGATTAGGGCAAGAGCAAAAAAAGTCAGGGCATTGCCCAAACCTTGGGGGGTGGTGACAATCCATTGATTAAAAGGCAGAAGCAAAAGAAGAAGAGTGGCCAGGTTCGCCTCGCTGTTCTGGAGATTCAGACCGACTCGGAAGGCGCGGCGCGCGGCCCAGAGAAAACAAAAAGAGAGCAAGAACGGCAAAAGCAGACGATCAATCAGAAAAACAGGCGCGCCCGTGGTCTGATGCAAAAAAATCACCAGGGCGTATTGACCAAGAGCGGAAAATGGTTTGGGATTAATCAGGCCGACCTCGGCCAGATGGTTTTCCGCGGCCACATGAACATAGGGATCAAAACCATAACCAATCGGATAGACAAAAAAAGTGAGCGCGAAGAGCAGAAAAATGAGAGCGAGCCCCGCCCAAAAACTGGATTCCGAGCCTTGATTTCGTTGGAGTAAAATCAGGATGAGAATAGCCAAAAAGAGAAGGAGAAAAAAAGACCAAGGCAAGACCTCCCAGGGTGAACGGATTGATTCGATCGTGGCCGCGCGGATAAGTAGCCGAAAGAGAGTGACCAGCAAAAAAACAAAACCTAGACCAAGGAAAAAACCACGGAGATTGATTCTGGTTTCAGCGGTTGTTTCTTCAATCGGTGGAGAAGGATTTTTACCAACCAGCAGCAGGAGGCCAAAGGAAAGAGTTAAAATCCCCACGGCCGCTCGGTCATAAAGGCCAAGATAAATCCAGACGGCGCCGGAGAGAATAATCCAAGAACCAAGAAGACCCAGCCCGGTGAAGAAACGTTCGATTGGCGCCCAAGTCGGCGCGAAGAGTCGGCCGGCTAAATTGCCAAAGACCAGACTTAAAGCCAAGAAAATCAGCCAGCCCAGCCCGGGCCAGGGTCCAAAAGCCAAGTTGACAATGGCCAGACCTAAGAGCGGCCAAGCCAAGAGTTTAATTGACGGTTTTATTGGCATAACCTAGAATAAAAGCATTGTAGCATGGATCAGCTTTTCCTCTAAAATTTTGTTTTTCTCCTATGAATCGCGGCGAAAATGTGAAAATGATGACTAATGAGACCGTCACTTTATTTCCTCATGATTATCTTTTGAAGTACACGCTCATTCCCCTAATCCCCGGTTTTATCCGGCCCAATCACTTAACGGTTTTGCGCCTGATTCTTACCCCCCTGGTTTTGGCGCTTCTTTTTTTTGAAAATTATCGTTGGGGCGTGCCTATGTTTCTCTTGACCGCTTTGACTGATGCCCTGGATGGGTCATTGGCTCGCCTGCGCCGGCAGATTACGGTCTGGGGCACTTTTTATGATCCAGTGGCTGATAAAATTCTAATGGGTTCAGTTTTTGTCTTGATTGTTTTCCAGCACATCAATTTTTGGTTTGGCCTGCTTTTGATTTTGGTGGAAATGGCCGTGGCGGTCGGCGGTCTTTATCGCCGCTTGAAGGGTCTGCCGATCTTGACCGCGAATCTTTTTGGCAAAACCAAAATGGTTCTGCAGGTCATTGGGGTGACTTTTTTGCTCTTGGCTCTCTGGCATGGCATTGATCTCTTTATTCCCTTCTCGATCGGGACTTTTTCTTTGGCTATGGTCTTTGCTCTGATTTCCTTATGGACCTATGGGATTTGATTAGCGGTTGGACCAGAAAATTTTGGATGGCCGGGGCGATCCTTTTTTTCTTTTTATATTCCTATTTGGCTTTTTTTGCTCCGCCTCGACTTTACAACTCCCCGGATGAAGCGGCCAATGCTTATTTTGCCCGGGTTTTTGCCCAGACTGGCCAGTTGCGCGTGGCTGAACCCCTGTCCGAATTGACTGGTGATCGGATTAGACCGCGCTCAATAACCGTCCAGGAGGGAGCCTTGGTGCCAGAGAGTTTTCATGGTCTGCCAGTGATCTACGGTCTGCTTTCTTGGCCCTGGGCGCGGCTCCTGCCTTTCTTGACGCCTATTTTTGCGGTTTTGGCGGTTTTGGCTTGGCGACAAATCATCGCCAGAACTTTTAGTCCGGCCGCTGGTCAATGGGCGGGATTGGTTTTAGCCTTGACTCCGGCTTGGTGGTATTGGACCAACCGCGGCTTGTATCACAATGTTTTTTTTGTCAGTCTTTTGATTTTTTCGGCTTATTTTTTTATTGTCCAACCCAAGCGCGCGGTCAAGATTAATCATCTTCTTTCCGGTTTGACTCTTGGGTTGGCTCTTTGGGTTCGGCCGGCTGAATTTTTTTGGGTTATTTTGCTGGCCGTGTTTCTTTGGGCGGCCAATCGAAAACAGATTTCCGGTCGTCAACAACTGGGTTGGGCAATCGCTTTTTTGTCGGCCTTGGCCCCCTTATTTTTTTTCAATGCCGCGCTTTATAATCACTCTTTGACCACTGGTTATGTTCTACCCGAGGAATCGAGACTGGATCAGCTATCCTGGCTCTGGCCTTTTGGTTTTCATCCTCGTCTGGCCTTGAATAATTTTTTGACTTACTTTATCCGTCTGCCCTGGTGGTTGACAATGATTTGGATCGGATCGTTGTTGGGTTTGGGTTATAAATTTTTGCGCGGCCAGGCCGAGAAAAATGAGCTGGCCCTCGTCAGTCTGTTTTTGGGAGTCACGGGCTGGCTGGTCTTGGTCTATGGCAGTTGGCTGATTCATGATAATCCTGATCCCAAGGCGATCACGGTTGGTATTTCCTATTCACGATATTGGCTGCCGGCTTTTGTTTTAGCCTCCGGCCTGGCTGGTCTGTCTCTGGCGAGGATGAAAATGCGGCCGATCAGGGTGATCGGGCTGATTTTGATGATCATTCTGATGGCCGCGCTTTCCGCGCGTCAAGTTTTTTTTGAGAAGGGTGATGGCCTAAAAGATCTCCGTCAGACCTTGGCCGAGTACGCCATGATCAAGGCTGACGCCCTTCGTTTTATTCCCCAGGAGGCAGTGGTGATTGTGGAGCGGGCGGACAAGATTTTTTTCCCCGACCGTCGAGTGATGTATCCGCTCCGCGATCAGGGGGTGTTCAAGATTCTCTTGCCCCTCTCGCTGCGGACGTCGATCTTTTATTATGGTCTGACCTTAACCCCTGATGATTTTCTCGTTCAAAATAAAAAATTGGAAATGATCGGTCTTGAGCTGCGGCCGCAAAAAACTTATACTGACAGCACGCTCTATCGAATCGAGCGAAGATAGTATGAGCAAGATGTTTTACCTTATTTTAGGCGGGGGGCTGGTTGTTCTTTTTTTCTGGACGGCGAGACAAAATCTCGTCTTGGACAATGTTTTTGAGGCGACTTATGATTTTAAGAAACCATCGCCTTTCATCACCAGTCTTTCCCCGGGCGACCGGATTGAAGACCGAAGTCTGGGTCCTGATGGCCGGACTTATCAGACCATGATTGACGAACCGGTCTATTTCCGGGTTCGTTCGCCACGGAGTTTCAAGCGGGGTTTGATCACGATTCGTTATCAAAATGATCAGCAGACGATTTTTCGTCTGGGCGGTTTGGTCAATCGCGCGAAAAATCAGTTTGATCTTGAGACCTTGGAAAATCGAGAAAAGGGAGAGGCGTTTTTCCGCCAGGAGGGCGATTGGAAAATCGGTCAGGCCGAATTTGATCTCTCTCGTTTTGAAAATCCAGATGGCCGAACCTATACCTTTGTTTTGTCCGCGCCCGGTCTGGCTCGAGCCGGAAATAAAATTCTGGTTTCAGAAATTTCAGCGCGTCTGGTCAGATGATAGGCCCGGCCAGGCGAGGATTGATGTGCTTAAAAAAATAGGGACAATTTTTGCCCAGCTGTTCTTGATCGGATATCTAACGGCCGCGGGGTTTGAGATCTGGCGGCCGGGTTGGGTGGTGAATTGGTGGAATCCTCAATGGTTGTTGGTTGGTTTTGTTTTTGGTCTTGTCTTAGTGGCGGTTTCAAGATATGATCGGGGAAGATAGTCCGAGACCAGACCGCCTTCAGGCTAGATTCGGAAACGATCAAGGAGGAGACCGGGCCTTGGTTTTGAGACCAGGCCGATCAGCGCATGAACGATTGCCTCTTTTGTAAAATTTGCCAAGGCGAGATTCCCGCCCAGCGGATCTACGAGAGCAAAACCCTGGTCGCTTTTTTAGACATTAATCCAGTCAATCCCGGCCACACCCTGCTCGTGCCCAAGGCTCATTATCCTGATTTTTTGACGACTCCGGTTGAGGTTTTATCTGATCTGGTTCAGACGACCAAAAAAATTATGCCGGCCATTCTTCAGGCTGTGGGAGCATCAGCTTGGAATTTAATGGTCAATTCTGAACGAGAGGCTGGTCAAGTGATTTTTCATATTCATTGGCACTTGATTCCCCGCCTGCCTAATGATGGTTTTCGGCATTGGGAGGGTCAGGCGATCTTGGTTAGTCAGTTGCACGAGGTGAGAGAGAGGATTAAGCAATTCATCAGTCCTTAGTTCGCTATGCGTCTCTTGGCGGCCGGCGGAGCCGGTTTCATAGGCTCAAATTTTATTCACCACCTTTTGAAAAGTCAAAAAGAAGTGGAGGTGGTGAATTTTGATAAACTGACCTATGCCGGCAATTTGGATAATTTGACATCCGCGGCCTCTGATCCGCGTTATCATTTTGTTCAGGGCGATATTGTTGAGGCCGCAAAGATAGATGAAGTCATTGAGGAGTATCAGCCGGAGGCGATTGTCAATTTCGCGGCCGCGACCCATGTTGATCGTTCTATTCACGGCGATAAAAAAGAATTTATCCTTTCTAATGTGCTTGGAGCGCAAGTCTTGGCCGAGGCGGTCCGCCGTCATCGCTTGGCTCTTTTTATCCAAATCTCGACTGATGAGGTTTTTGGTTCCCTGGGATTGGATGAAAAACGATCTTTTGATGAGACAACCCCTTTTGCTCCTAATTCACCTTATGCGGCGGCCAAGGCCGGCGGTGATTTAATTTGTCGAGCTTATGTCGAGACATTCAAGACGCCAATTATTGTCACCCACGCCACTAATAATTACGGATCCTATCAATTTCCGGAAAAATTCATTCCCCAGGCCATTATCCGGGCCTTGGCTGATGAACCGATTCCGATTTACGGCGATGGACTTTATGTGCGCGACTGGCTTCAGGTTTCAGATCATGCCCGAGCGATTGCCCTGCTCCTCGGGATTGGTTCGCCTGGCGAGGTTTATAACATTGGGGCGGACAATGAACGATCAAATCTGGAAGTAATGCGTCTCTTGCTGGCTCTGCTCGGCAAACCCGAGACCCTGCTCTCGCGAGTTGAAGATCGGCCTGGTCATGATCGCCGTTATTCAGTCAACAGCGCGAAAATTAGAAAATTGGGTTGGGAGCCGCATTATCCCAAAGAAAATTTTGAAGCGGGTTTGCGAGAGAAGATCGAATGGTATCAAGCAAATCAGATCTGGCTCGCGCGTCTCGCCGCCCGTCAGATTGAAATTAATCCTCATATTAAGATGGAGACGAAGACCTTATGATCCCCCAGAGAATCTTTATTTTTGGCCAAGGGCAATTAGGCGTCTACTACCGGCTTTATTTTGAGGAAAAAAGGATACCGGTTTTTGCTTGGCGGGTCGAGATCCGCGACCTCGCGGCTGTCAGCGAGGCCCTGAACCGAGTTCAGCCGGATTTAGTGATTAACGCGGCCGCTAAAACCAATATTGATTGGTGCGAGCAAAACAAACTCGAGGCCTTTGAGATTAATACCTTGGGGGCGGAGACAGTGGCTCGGGTTTGCGCGGAGAATGGGATCTATCTTTTGCATCTTTCCTCGGGTTGCGTTCAGGAATCCAAGGACGCGGCTGATCTTCATTCTGAAGATGATCCGGTCAGTCCGCTCTGTTTTTATTCCTGGACCAAGGTCTGGGCCGAGAATTTGATTTTTGATCAAGCCCAACATCATGGCCTCAAGGTTCTGATCCTTCGTCCGCGTCAGCTTCTTTCGGCAATGGTCAGTCCGCGCAATGCCCTGACTAAATTCCTGACCTATACCAGGTTTATTGACACGGCCAATTCCTGCACGATTGTTGAGGATTTAATGAAGGTGACTGAAGAATTGATTCGCCGCCAGGCGGTTGGTCTGTATAATGTGGTTAATCCCGGAGTGATCACGCCCTACGAGATTGCTTGTCTCTTGCGCGAGATTGTGAATCCGGAAATGAGTTTCTTGAAAATTTCCAAACAGGAATTGAATCAGATGACCCTGGCCAAAAGAGTGGACGCGGTTTTGGACACCAAAAAACTCAAGGCCCTTGGTCTTGAGTTGCCGGAAATCCATCGCCGCTTGCGCGAGATTCTGTTTCAGTTCCGCGAGCATTGGTCTGATCCAAAGAGTCGCGCGATTCTGGAGCAAACTCAAAGAGAGACTCGGGAAAAATTGAGTTTAGCCGCGGCTACCACTTTCGTCGGAGAAAAACCGCCGCGATCATCAGGGCAATAGCGTCATGAAAAAGATGATTGGTTGAGAGGTTAAGAATGATCGGGCCGCCGGCTTCGCCAATCCAGGCAAAGAGCAGGGCGAGCAGGCCAAGACCAAAAATTAAGTTAGAAAAAATAAGATGCAGGCAGCAGCAGTGCGGTTTGGGCAGATCACAGCCCACGCAATTGCGGCGCCGATCTTCGCGGCCTTGAATTTTTTTGGGCATACTCCTCCTTATTGGTTGTGGATAAATATAAAATGATTATAACACACGAACCATGAAATCGCCAACTCGCGTCACCCCTTTGCACTTTTATCAGTATCTCAAGTGTCCGTCCTGGGTCTGGCTTGATGCTTATGGCCAGGCGGAACAGCGGCGGAAGATTCATCCCTTGGAAGAAATGCTCTGGCGGCAGGGTCTGCTTCATGATCGGGAAATCGTGTCCAACAAACAATTTGTGACCGTGACCGAGACTGATCTGGAAGAGGCGGCGGCTCACACCCTGGAGTTGATGCGGAATCGCACCCGCACGATTTATCGCGGTGTTCTGCTTCACGGACCGTGGGTGGCCCGGCCCGATCTTTTGGAATTAGTGGAGGGACGTTCCGAGTTTGGACATTATTATTATGTCGCGGCTGATGTCAAAAGAACCCGTTCGCTTGAAGAGGTCCATAAATTTCAAGGCGCTTTTTATGCCTTATTGCTCGAGAAGATTCAGGGAGCCTGTCCGGTTCAGGGCTATGTCCTTACCCCCGAGGGCAATCTTCTTTCTTTTATGATTGATGAGGTGCGGGAAAAATTTCATTTGACCTTGGCCGAGATCGAAAAAATTTTAGAGGGGAAGCGGCCGCCGCCTTTTCTTTCCAGCGGTTGTCGTGAATCTCCTTGGCAGAAGGAGTGCGTGGGCGCGGCGATTGCTTGCGATGATCTCTCGCTTTTAGCCCATCTAACCATTGAGGAAAGAGAGAAATTGATAGCCGCGGGAGTGGATGATCTGAAGAGTTTTGCCCTGGTTGATTTGAAAGAGTGGGGGAAAAAAGTGACTGGGATCGGTCGGCGACGACTTGAACATTTACAACTCCAGGCTCGGGTTTTACGAGAGGGCAAACCAGTCCTGGTCGAACAGCAGGTTTTTCCCGCGAGCTCGGTTGAGCTTTATTTGGATATTGAAACTGATCCCTTGCGTGATCGGGAATATCTTTTCGGCATCTTATTAACGTCGGCCGGAGGCGAGACCTATGTGCCATTTTTTGCCGAGGGCGCGGGAGAGGAAAAAGAGGCTTGGTTTGGGTTAATGAATTTTTTGGACCGCTATCAGGGAGCGCCGATTTATCATTTTGGCAGTTATGAAGTAGAGGTGATGCGACGTTTGGCCGAGAAATACGGCCACGCCTTGGAGCACCTGGAGCAGACGATTGATTTAGGCCGCCTGGTTAGGTCAGCGGCGGTTTTTCCGGTTTATTTTTATTCTCTTAAGGATTTAGCCAAGGCGCTGGGATTTAAGTGGCGCCATCCCGAGGCCTCGGGGCTGAATTCGATTTTTTGGTATCATCGTTGGGTGGAAACGGAAAATCGAAAGTATCGTCAAGATATTCTCGACTATAATGAGGATGATGTCCGAGCGACCAAGCTTTTAAAAGAATGGCTCGAGGGCAAGGTTGGACAATCGGCTTCCTAGGCGCGTTTTTGGTTTTAATTTTGATTAGCTGGCCAGCGCGCGGCCGGATCAGGGATTTTGTTTTCCAGTTGCGTCGGCCTGTCCTGCCCGAGGCTCGGTTGCCCGAGGCGCGCGGTCAATTAAAATCATTGCCTCGGATCGCGCCGAGACCAATCACCCCTCTGTCTAAACCAGCTCGTCAGGGGATTAATTTGGCTGTGCCTTTTACTGCTCAAGCTCCAAGGGCGATTTGGGATTATGTTCATGAAGAGACTTGTGAAGAGGCTTCTGTTCTGATGGTTGATGCTTTTTTTGACGGCCGAGCCCTGGGGTCGGCTGATCAAGTCGAGCAGGAATTGCAGGCCTTGGTCCATTGGCAGAAATCGCGTTGGGGTTATTTTGAAGACACCACGGCCGAGGAAACAGGTTTGATCATGCGCGAGTTTTATGGTTATGATCGAGTTGAGGTGGTTTATGATCCGACCCTGGAAGATATTAAGGCTCGTTTGGATGAGGGAGTGCCGGTCATTGTGCCGGCTTACGGACGATTATTAGGCAATCCTTTTTATACCCCGCCTGGTCCTGATTATCATATGCTCGTGATTCGCGGCTACACCAAAGACGGCTACTTAATCACTAATGATCCTGGGACGCGCCGCGGCCAGGCTTGGGTTTATCATCCCCAGGTTCTCTGGCAGGCGATTCATGATTGGAATGACGGCGAGGTGGCCACTGGCCGAAAGGTGATGATTGTGACTTATCCAAATTAATGTTTATGGAAGTGATCAATGGTTTATTTCTCGGCGCGGCGATTGGTCTGGTGATTGCCCTGCCCGCGATCGTGGCCGAGATTTGCCGCCGCGATCGCAATTTGCCGATTTTGGTTGATGTTCATGCCTGTTGGGGTCAGACCTGCAAGCGGAGCGAGGTTTTCTGGTTGTCGCTCTTTGTTCATGAATTGATGGCCATGGCTTTTGGCGGGCTTTATATGCTCTTGCTGATTAGACAGTGGTATTTTTTGGATTTTAGACTTTTGGCCCTGCTCGAATACGCGATTTATTTTTGGCTGGTCTACGGCGGGATTGTCTTGCCGCTCGCGCGTTTGGGTTTTTTTGGACGACGGGAGGGTCGTTGGGTTTGGCTTGAGCTCTTGATTGCTCATCATCTTCTTGGTTTTGGTCTTTGGCTGACCCTGGAGTTGTTTCCGGTTTTTCGGCCTTAAAATAAAAATTCCCCCGACTGATCGGGGGAATTTTTTATTTGATGATTGCCTTCCCGCCCGCTTCCTCGATTTTCTTTTTCATTTCTTCCGCTTCAGTTTTGGATACATTTTCTTTGACCACCTTGGGAGCGGCGTCAACCAGATCCTTGGCGTCTTTGAGTCCGAGACCAGTCACCTCTCGAATCACCTTGATCACTCCGATTTTGTTGGCCCCGGATTCAGTCAGTTCAACAATAAAGGAGGTCTTTTCCTCGGTTAAGACCTCGGGGCTGGTTCCGGCCGCGGCTGGAGCGGCCATCATCATCGGGGCAGCCGCCGAAACGGCAAATTTTTCTTCCAATAATTTGACTAGTTCGGCCAGGTCAAGGGCAGACATTTTTTCGATACTCTCGACCAGGGTTTTAAATTTTTCCGGAATTTGAACATCAGACATACTTGGTTTTTCTAATTGCTTCAAGAACCTGGATAAAATTTCGCAGATTTCCAGCCAGGACATTGATTAGACCAGCGAGGGGGGAGCGGATGACGCCGACCAGTTGGCCCAGGAGTTCGATCCTGGAGGGCAGTCTCGCTAGATCCGAGACGATCCGAGCCTCGATCAAGCGACCGCCCAGAACACCAGCCGCGATCTTGAGCGCTTCATTGTTTTTAGCAAAAGCGGCCAGGACGCGCGCTGGGACAGTCTCATCTTCGCGGCCAATGACCGTGGCAAAATTACCAGCCACGGTTTGAAGATCAATTGACAGACCTGTTTTTTGGAGAGCCAGATTAAGCAGACTCTTTTTCGCCACGGTATAACTAGCCCCTTCTTTTTTCAGATCGCGACGGAGGGCTTCAATCTGGGGCACAGTCAATCCTTCATAATGGACAAAGACCATGGTTTTCATTCGCCCCAGTTTTTCCGCCAGGTTCTCAACTTCTTGTTGTTTTTCTTGACGTGTTTTAGCCATATCAAGTAAAAAAGTGGTGCGACAAGCACCACAGACCAATGTCAGATTTTGACATTCGACCTTTGCCTAGGCGGGAGATTAAGTCTTTCCCCCCAAAGGGGGACGCCCGCTGTCTGTGGCTCTGGTCAGAATATTATCGCGAGTCTATTTGGCCGTCAAGTGGACCAGTTTAATTTGTTCGATTTTATCCCCCTGACGAATCGAAAGAGTGCGATCGGCTTCATTAACAATAAAATCGCGGATGACATAACCTTCAGGAAAAATATATTGGGCCAAAAGATTGCCGGATTTAGCCAAGACAATGATTCGCCGCTTGATCGGTTCAAGAAGATAGAGACCCGAGGCTTGATCATCAGTCCAGAGCCGAGTGGCTTGTTCTAGGGGCGGATCAATAAAAGTTGACCAATCTTCGCGCTGACCAGTAAAGAACTTGATAATCTCCTTGGGTCGGAGAACATAGACCGCGCCGTCAATCGCCAAACTTTGGGCGTCAGCCAAATCAGGATCAGCCTCCTTGAGCCAAGGGGCCAGGCCGCTGAAGGTTGAACCGCGGCGATTGAGGCGAAAGATTTGACCGGCTTTTGGCACCAGAAGATAGAGTTTCGAACCAAAAAGTTTGACATCAGACACTGGACCCTGAGGGAAGATGACGGAAATCAAGGTCCGTTCGCCTGTTTCCGAGAGAAGAGCGAGATTGTCATCCTCGAGCAGAGCCACGGTTCGGTTTTCATAGGTATGAATGATTCGCAGAGCGGTTTCATCGCCTTCTCGATCGAGTTGGTAAAGCCAACGGTCAGGCGCGCCTTCTGAAGGGACGGCTGGCAGGGTGGCGATCAGGGTTGGTTGGGCCTGGATTTCGTGACGCAGGGTCGTAATTTGATTCTCAATCTTGGCTGTTAATTCGCTCATTCGACGGCGTCGAGAGTGAGTATCGCGCGGCAAGGCTTGAGTTTGGTCTTGGGCTTGAATCAGCA
>CAZHKL010000004.1:12711-21311 GCA_964532695.1 uncultured Gammaproteobacteria bacterium
ATGCGCGGTTTTTTCATCTTGATAAATCAGACTGGCTTGGGCTTCATTTTGAAGACGTTCAATTTCGGCGAGCTTGGTTTGATAAATTTGACGTTCCGCAGCCGCGGCTCGGCGATAGTTTAGATAGATGAGACTCTGCCCCATCATCACCAGGAGAACCAGGGCGGCGAGTGAAAGAAATTTGGTTTGCCGCGGCCAGAGATTGAAACGTTCAATGATCAGGGCGATGACCCGTTTTGGCGAGCCAGGCGAATGAGGCAGCCGGAGCGAAGGTAATCTTGGTTTTTGGATCAATCTTGGCAACCTCAAGGTTGCGTTCCCGAGCCAAAAAAGACCGTGTTTTATCCATAACCAAGGGGCGAATTTTGGCAGACCCTTTAAAATTTTTTGGGTCATTCGTTCGGTGCGCCGCAGGGCCTCGAGAGCGGAAGACTGGACCGCTCGCCGGTTGTCCTGGGTTTCCGGAGTCTGAAAACGGAGGAAAAGAGCCAAGCCATCACTCTCGCGGTTTTTCAAATGATGTTTGATGAATTCGGCCGCTTGGCCCGCCGGGAGGGTGCTGGCGATTCGTTTCCAATTTTCCGGCCCGACGACCTCAATGGTTAAGGCTGTGGCTAGGCCGAGACTGTCGCCGGTTTTCACCTCGCCCGAGATCAGCGAGCCGAAAAAATCCTGATTGTTTTTTTCTTCTTCCAGACGATGAAGCAAATCAAAGATATGATAGGTGTTGGGTTTTTCTTCCCGGAAAAAAGCGGCCTTGAAATTACCAAAGCCAGTCAGGACCAATCTCGAGGAATCAGCCGCGCCAATCACGATCTCCAGGTCTTGAGGCAGGATGATCTGGCCGGGGTTTTTAAAATAATTAGCCAGACGGAGATTTATTTTTTCCACCACTGATTCAAATGATGATTCAAAGAGATCAGCCCGGGCGGGGGCTTGCCCAGCCCATCGTTCAAGTTCGCCGCGGATGGTCTTGATTAGATTTGGGGCCTGATTGTCATTCGAGGCGATCTGAAAGACGCCAAAGACCAGGCCTGACTCGCGGGGCAGAGGCAGGCAAAAGCCATCAAGCGTGAGACCGCTTTCGGTTGGCCGGGACTGTCGGGCAATCTCAAAGTCAATTTTCATAAGGTTGCTAGTGATCAGTGGTTCGGTGTATACTTTAACTGATAATTATCTCTAAGGGAAGTGGATGATTTCTCAACCAACAATTAATCGGATGGGGCGTCAGGTCTCGATCGGTCTTGAACACCTTTTTGGCTCAAGGACCAGGGTCAAGCTTTTGTCATTGTTTCTTCATCACCCGGCGGAACAGTTTTATGTTCGGGAAATTATGCGTCGGATTGGGGCCCAGCTTCATTCAGTCCGGCGCGAACTGCAGAATCTGGCTCTCTTGGGGATTGTCAAGACCAGCGGCGGCCAGGGCGGCAAGGGTCTTGAGGCTTCGCTTCGCAAAAAATATTTTCGGGTTGATCAGGACTTTGTCCTTTATCAGGAACTTGGCTCCCTGTTGCGGAAGGCCCAGATTCTCCTGGAAAAGAATTTGGTGGCAAAGATTGCCGGTTTGGGCGATGTTCGATATCTGGCTCTTTGCGGCCGCTTGATCGGCGAGCGGGGACCAACCGATCTTTTGATTGTCGGTAAGATTTCCATGAACACGGTCGGTCGATTGATTAGACGTTTTGAGCAGGATGTTGGTTATGAAGTCAATTACACCCTCTTGAGTCCGGATGAGTTTTTCTATCGCCGCGATGTTGCCGATCGGTTTCTCTATGCCATCTTGGAGAGTAAAAAAATGGTAATGATCAATCAGCTCGGTTGGGATGTCTAGATGGATTCGGCTATGTGGCTTTATCTTGACGCTCGAAGCGAGACCAGGGTGACGGCGGGTTTTTCTGACCATCTGGCCCGGCCCGAATTTTTTATTTACGATCGTGAAAAAGAGTCTTCCTTGTTGGGTTTTATAGTTGAAAAACTTTCCCAATTTCAGAGTCAATTATCTAGGGTGCGGGGTTTAGTGGTTGTTCCTGGCCCAGGCGGTTTTTCAACTGTCAGACTAGTGGTGATTTTTGCCAATCTTTTAAATTTCAGTCAGGGTCTGCCCATCTTGAAGATGGAAGGAAAAGATCAGGATCAAAAACAGTTGTTTGATCAGGGGATTAAATTGCTCGAACAAGGAAAGAGAACAAAATTCATTGTCCCGTTCTACTCCGGGCAGCCAAACATTTCGATTAAAAAGAAAAAGGTTGCTCGTCAGAGCAACCTAGGGTAGGGGACGAATGCGCTCGAATTCCAGGTCCGGGGCCACGGGCGTGCCGTATTGCTGAAGAAACTGGTAGGCCTCTTCGATTTGCTGATGTTTGAGCATTTGGGCGACTTGTTTGGCCATAAGCGCCGTGATCACAAAGATTTCCGTAACTGGTTTTTCATCCTGGACCAAAGAAGTGTTCTGAACAGAGATGATTCGTCCGCTGCGCAATTCACAGACCTCGGAAAGAAGTCGGGCTGGAATCATGTCCTTGCCTCCAAAAGGGGAGGATAACAGAAAATTAGAGGCTTGACAAGGGTGGCGGGCGGGCGGTAGGCTAAAGAAGGAAAGGGGTTAATGTCTTGGGGGGCTCGGGGGAGAAGGAGGTTAGATCTTGCCCGGGAACCCAAGGACCAAAGCCGCGGTCCCCAACTCATCGTCGGTACTTCAGTGTGAGGCAACTGGTCCCCACGAGGGGATCATCATTCGCTGTCCGACTTGTCGACATTATGTCTGCCGAAGGCATAAGCTGACTGGCTTGCAGTGCGAGTTCTGTCACCCCGAGGCCAAGGGCGACGACGACTAGAAGATACCGACCAGCCCGCAATTCGCAGTCTTGCTTGCGGGCCTTTTTTAATGTCTCTGTACAGTTAACATCTAAGGGTAACACTCCGGTAAACTAAGAGTGACAAGAGAAGTGCCACCCTTGAATGTTAACTAAACAGTCTCTTGACATGATTTTTAAAGGTAGTATTATAGAGAGGTCATCTCAAAACTAGTTATGAATTTCTCAATGTTCATGTATCGTTCACACTCTTGGAAGACCTGCCAACCGGCAAGGGCTTTTCTTGAGTATTCGATCATGGAGTGAGAGATTGAATAATCAAAAGTAGAGCGGATTATCCGCTTTAGGAACCCTTGCTTGGCGAGGGGTTTTTTGTTTTTTGGAAAGGAGGGAAAGATGTGTCGGTTTCAGGCGATCTTTGAGATGGTTGAGGACTTTTGGGTTGAGGGTTCTTCGACTACGAGCCTGGCAGGAGATTTTTTCAACAGTCTGACCTTCCGCCGTCAGGCCAGGGTTTACCAACTGGCGCCTGGGCTCATGGCCTATGTCGAGCCAGCGGAGAGACCGCGGGTGCTGATCATGGTCGCGGAAGTGGATCAGCCAGTGAATGGTCAGAGAGTGGCTGGTCTTGATTTTTACAACCTTTCCTGCTTCCGTCGCGGTCAGACCTTTTTCCGACGTCGGGTCGTCTGCGTGCATCCGATGGTCGAGAGTATTATCGGCGGTCGGTGCATGATCTAATCATTGGCGCGTGTCTCTTCACGCGCCTTTTTAATCAAAAGAAAAGACCCATCCCGAGATCGGGATGGGGAGAGATCGTCTCTTCCCGCTCGGATTACGGCTGGCCGAGCAAGATGCCTCCCGCTTCACTCTCGGGAGATGATTCTCCAGGAGCAAAGGCCGTTGGGATTGGGTCAGACTGAAATTCTTTATCCGAAACATTTTTAGACTCCTTCGTCTTGACCCAGGGTTAGAGAAGAGGGAAGAGGAACGATTTGGGGATAAAATCCCCCAATACCACGGGGAGTTTATTGGCTGTGCCTCTAAGTGAGTTATGCACAACCGATGACCGGCTCGGGAACCAAGCTAGAGACTACCCATTGCTTTACACATTTGATCTCTCCTGGTGGAGTGAGTTTGTGGCGGGGACGGAAAACAAAAGACCACCGATGAACTTATCCGGTGGTCCGTCTTCTTTGAAAAAGGGATCGTTTGTCTGCCTCCTTTGAACATTTTTCAAGTGACTGCTGGTGTCACTAAAAGTGATTTCTATTTTTATTTTATGATTTTTTAGAGAGATTGTCAAGATTTTTTATCAACAGAAAAGCCCCGAGGGTATCTGGTTGGGCAGGAGTTTTTACTCTCGGGGCGGTTGGGTAGTTGTGGTTGATGTTAAGTCTCTATTCTAAGTGGATTTTTTGATGGAGTTTGGAAAAACGTTTGGCCAGGTCAGGGTGGCGGGTTAGTTCTGGATCACGAGCCAGAAGTCCCGCGGCTTCCTGGCGAGCGGCCAGCACAATTTCGCGATCGCGAAAATCCGCGAAGCGAAAATTAGGAAAACCAGATTGAGCTCGACCCAGGAATTGGCCAGGTCCGCGCAGTTCAAGATCGCGTTCGGCCAAGGCAAAACCATCAGCGGTCTGGGCAAAAAAATTTAAACGATTTTTGGTTTCCGGATTTTCATTTTCCGTCAAGAGAAAGCAAAACGAGGGATGTTCGCCGCGGCCGATCCGACCGCGAAATTGATGGAGTTGGGCCAGACCAAAACGATCCGCGCTTTCAATCATCATTACCGTGGCCGCCGGCGCGTCAATCCCGACCTCCACCACCGCGGTGGAAACCAAGAGATCAATTTTTTTTTGCCGAAAATCTTCAATCAGGCGGTTTTTTTCCCGGGCTTTTAATTTTCCATGCAGCAGGCCGACCTTGAGATCGGGAAAAATTTTTCGCGAGAGATACTCATGCTCCTTGGTCGCGGCTTTGATCCCCAGGGTGTCGGATTCTTCAATGGCTGGGCAGACGACAAATCCCTGGCGGCTGTTTTTAATTTCCTCCCTGATCAAATCATAGATCATTGTTCGCTCTTGCTGGTTCACGAGTCGGGTTTTGATTGGTTGACGATTATCAGGCAATTTTCGCAACCAGGAAAGATCAAGATCGCCATAGATAGTTAAGGCCAAGGAGCGCGGGATTGGCGTGGCGGTCAGGGAAAGAAGGTGAGGAAGAGGGCCAGTGGAGACTGATTGAAAACGGAGCTTTTTTCTCTGTTCAACGCCAAAGCGATGTTGCTCATCAATAATCACCAGACCGAGGCGCGGCCAGAGTTTTTTGTCCTGGACCAGGGTCTGGGTGCCGATAATTAAATTAGCCTGACCAGATCGGATGGATTCTTCAAGCTGGGCGCGGCTTATTTGTTTGCCTTGCCAAAGATGGGTTTGGGCGGTCAACAAGGCGATTTTGAGGTGAAATTTGGCCAGGATTCGCGAAAGAGCCAGGGTTTGTTGATGGGCTAAAATCTCGGTGGGCGCGAGATAAACTGTCTGATAACCAGCCTGGGCTGTATTTAAGATTGCCAAAGCCGCCACCACTGTTTTGCCTGATCCCACCTCACCTTGGAGCAGACGATTCATTGATCGGGCTCGACCCAAATTTCGGAGAATTTGCCAAGCGGCGCGGCGTTGATCATCAGTTAAACGAAAGGGCAGATTTTTGACTAAAATTTTAGTGGCGTCTTCATCAAAGGGAATGATTGGCGCCTGAAATTGTTCCAGTTCTGCTCGGGCGCGGGCCGAGATCAGACCAGCTAGAAAAAGTTCGCCAAAGGCCAGTCTTTGGCGCGCTTGATCCGCGGCCGAGAGATTCGTTGGAAAATGGATCAGGCGCAGGGCCGCGGGCAGAGAGATAAGATGGCGACGTTGTCTAATTTCTTGAGGCAGCCATTCTGGAATCGAATTGACCATGGTCAGATGTCGAGCGATGAGAGAGCGGAGTTGACGGCTGGTGAGATTGCCAGCCAGGGGATAAATGGGAATGAGCCGATTGGTGTGGATTGGTTCTTGACCAGCTTCGATTGATTCGAAAATCGGATTGATCATGGTCGCGCCAGTTGGCCCCTCTTCAAGCGCGCCGGAGAGAAAGACCCATTGGCCGCGATGAAGCAACTTGGGCAGATAGGGTTGATTAAACCAGACGGCTTTTAAACTGCCGGATGAATCGCGAAAAAGAGCTTCAGTCAAGAATCTTCTCGTGCGGCGAGCGCGGCGATTTTGGATTAAGAGGACTTGAACTTGAATCGAGGCTGGCTCGCCGATTTTTAGTTTGGCCACCGGCCGCAGATTGGAAAAATCCTCATAACGAAAGGGAAAATGAAAGAGCAGATCGCGAATGGTTTGCAGACCGAGTTTGGTCAAGTCGCGAACAGTTTTTGGGCCCAGATGTTCCAGATTGGAAAGAGATGTTTCCAATGTGACTGCCATATTGGGGATAATAAGTTATGGACTTTTTGTCAAAAATATGATACACTATTTTTGTTTAGAAATCTAAATTTTTCATCTATGCCCTTGCGACAAACCGTGGCTCAACTCATTTTTTTAGCCGCGACCCTTGGCGGCGCTGGCGCCTTGGAAACGCGATATGGGGGATTCGCCGCGACTCTGGCGCCCCTGCCTCAAGAGGAGATATCTTTTGGGATTGCTCAATTTGGTCCCTCGCCTGGAGGAATGATGCAACAACCATCTCAAGGAATAATGCAGCAGCCGCAGAACATGATGCAGCAGCCGCAGAACATGATGCAGCCATCTCCAGGTGGATTTCCCGGACAAAATCCCCAAGGCGGGTTTCCAGGTCAGCCGCCAGAAGGAGGATTTCCCGGACAGTCGCCCGGGGGCAGGTTTCCGAGTCAGTCGCCCCAGGAAGAGTCCCCTGGTGGCCGACCTTTTTCTGGACCTCGTTTTAGTGAAGAACAAGGCGATCAGGGTCAACAGGAACAATTTGAACGTCAGCAAAATGAACAGTGTAAGCGGCAGGCTCGTCAAGGCGCGACCCAAATGAGTCGGTCTCTGACTATGGTTGAACGTAAGCTGGCTGGCCTGGTCAGACAAGCTGTTTCTGTCCCAACCGAGGTTAGTGATTTAGTCAACCAGCTCAAGGCCTTGGTTCTTCAAATAAAAAATCTGGAAGATTGCGAAGGGATGGGCGAGATTGGTCCTCAATTTGGCGAATTGATGCGGGATCTAATGGAAAATCTCCAAAAACTTGAGCAACGGGCCTTTTTGCCGCGAATGAAAAAAGAGATTACTCGTCAGTTTAATTTGGAAAAAAAGAATTGGCAGCGGGCTGTCTCGCGCGCCAGTCGGGCCAAGGGAGTTGATCTCTTGGAGATCCTGACTCGAGGCAATGAGATTTTAGCCGGGTTGGAACAGAGAAAGAATGAGACCTTGGCCGCGATCGATCAATGTCTAGCCAGTAATGACCTTGATTGTGTTGAAGAAATTGGGCTGAAGGGCGAGGGGGTGGAAGATGAGGCGCAGGAACTGCGTGAGCTGGCCTCGACGATTTTTTCGGTGGTGGACTCGGGACGGCAATTTTCACTCTTAAAGCGGGAGCGCAAGAATTTTGACCGTCAGATTCGCGATTTAAAACGGGCCAAAAAGGATCCAGCCGCGGTCCAGACCTGTTTGACTGAACTCGATGGCGCGATTGCCGCGGTCCAAGCCGTCTTAGGCGCCAAGCCCCTGGATAGTGAAAATTTGCTCGATACTTTCCGCGCCGCTTGGGATCAGGTCGGTGAATGTAATGATCTGGTTCGTCAGGCTTTTGGGACTAGTGTTTTAGATGATGCCCCAGATGTTTTTGGCGAGATCAAGGCGCCTTCTTTTTCCCTGCCCGCGTCCAATGGCGGTCGTTGAGTCTTGAAAAATTCAAAGAAACAAAAACTCGTCCCGCTTTTCGGGACGAGTTTTGATTTAGAGACTAGAACCGCCTTTCAAATCCTGCGGCACGACAAGCAGTTGTCGTGCCTAATCATATTTTGCGCCCGGCAGGATTTGAACCTGCGGTCTCAAGGTCCGCAACCTTGCGCTCTATCCAGGCTAAGCTACGGGCGCCTAAATCTTAAAGAGACGACTTAGAATTTCACTGAATGGTTCCTCGGCCCCCTCCAGATTTTCTTTTAAGCGAGCCTCGAGGAGCAGATTGCGGACTGGGGTTGGATTTTGATTTTCCAATGGAATCATGAGTTGGGACTGCCAGAGATTGGTTTTAAAATCAAGATATAATTTTTTGACTTCCGGCGGTTCATAGACAATGGCAAACCGTTCAAAGGAGCGATAGGGATATAATTTCTCGCCGATTTCCAGACCAATTTCTGTCAAGCGCACTTCGCGATTTTCTGGTTGACGAACAATCGAGAGGGCGATAATCAGGGCAAAGATAAAAATAATAATCGAGAAAAGAAAATTAGTGGTGACCAGGCCGTAGATAATCAAAGCCAAAGCGATCAATGAGGCCAAAACATACCAAAGCCAACCGCGTTGATAAGCAGTGAATTCAGGAATCTGCCAAGTTAAGATAGTTTTTCCTCTGGGAATGTTGGGCATAGCTTACAACTTATAACTAACGGTGCTTTTTGAAAATTGGCGGAGGGTGCAGGACTCGATCACGACTCTCGCTCGCTTCCGCTCGCTCGGTCGCGATCCCGCCTCGCGGCCTCGCTCACAGCAACCTCGCTCGGCATCGCTCCGGCTTTCGAATCCTAGCGCGAGCCAAGCAGTTGGCTCGCTTCGGAGG
>CAZHKL010000005.1:0-3308 GCA_964532695.1 uncultured Gammaproteobacteria bacterium
TTGAACCGCCGCTCACCAGGGTCAGTGTTTCCGAAACCGAGGTGGTGAGTGAGAAGGAGAAAAAGATTTTTGATGAAGATACTTATTCGATTGAGGTGAAGCAAGATGTGCCTTGGTCAGGGATGGGAGAGACATTTGATGGTTTTGATTGGGAGATTTTAGCCAAAGATGCAGACGGCAAACCTGTTTCTCAAGTGACAGTCAATAATCGTGATGATCGTTTTCCGCACGGCGGGGGTGATTTAGTGGTTTGGCAAACCTTGACCAGGCGCGGCTGGGAGATTATTGCCAAAAAGCGCGGCGGCGCGTCTTTTTTCCTGACGCAAAATAATTATGACGATCAATTTCCCAAGACCGATGGTCATTATGTGGTTTGGCAGGGCCTGAAGGATGATCGTTGGACAGTTTTTCTTTATGATTTAGAGACGGGCGAGACGCGCCGCCTTTCGAGTCCTGGTCAGACCGCGCGCGATCCAGATATTGCCGCGGGGATAATTACTTGGCGTGAATGGTTTAATAATGATTGGCTAATTAGACAATATCAGATTAATTGACCGCCCATCATCCCTGTTGTCGGGCGATGAAGAAGAATATGAGTGATCTTAAGATGAAACTTGGTCTAGTGATTGGTTCAATTCTTGGTTTATTTTTGGTTTGGTCAGCTCAGGCCCAAGCTCAAACCCTGTCCCAGAATGCTTATCGTTTTTATATGAATGAAGCAGCCTTGCAACCAACTGATCCTTGGCCGCCCGGGCCAACTAATCTAGGAGAAAATACGCCGATCACCGCGAGTGATCAGCCGCCAGGCACGGGCGGGATGGTTCGAATTCGGATGACAGTTCAAGTTTCTGGTTCTGATTTGGCCGCGGGTCAGACCTTTAAGTTGCAATGGGGTCAAGGTTCGACTTGCTCAACGATTGGCACTTGGAGCGATGTTGACACCACGGGCGGGGCGGGAATTTGGCGCGGTTATGACAATGCCAATGTCACTGATGGTCAAACCGTGAGCGCTCTTTTGCTGACCGCTTCAGATGTGGCGGAAACCTATGAAGAGCAAAATAGTTCAGCCTCCACCCCCAATGGCATTAATGTTAGTCAGGACGGAGAGTGGGATTGGGTTGTCCAGAACAATGGCGCGACTGGCGGCGCTTCTTATTGTTTTCGAATGGTCAAGGGCGACAACACCGCCCTGGATTCTTATCTTGACTACCCAAAACTTATTGTTCCGGCCTATAATCCGGCTGGCCAAAGATGGCGGTGGTATCGGGACACTGGCAGTGAAACGCCGTCTGATTCGCTTTTGGGAGAAAATGTTCAGGGTCAGGGGATTTTAAATGGTTATAAAGTCAAGTTGCGTTTGACCATCAGAGAAATGAATGGCGTGGCGGGTAATAACATCAAAATGAAACTTCAATATGGCACTTCTTCAAGTTTTACTGCCCCGACTGATCTGACTGAATCTGGGAGTTGTGTTGACGCATCTCTTTGGTGTTATGCCGATGGCGTGGATATTGATAATGATGCAGTGACCACGCGGGTTCTTTCTGATTCCACGGCTGCGGCCACTCATAATGAGTCAGGCACTTCGAGCTCCTCTTACACCCATGCGGCCAGCTCGGCGGCTGAATGGGAGTTCACGATCAGGGCCGCGCCCGGCCTGGTTGCTGGAACAGTTTATTATTTCCGAGCCTATGATGCGACAAATGGCGCGGCTGTCTCTCTGGGTTTTGGTCAGACCTCGCCTTCAATGAAGGCCGGGGAACAGACCTTGAGTTTGACAGTGGCTGGTTTGGCTTCAGGGGTTTCGATCGAGGGAGTGACCCTTGATGTGACTTCGACCGCGACTAGTATTCCCTGGGGTACGGTTACACCCAATTCCCAGGTTGAGGCAGGGCAACGGTTGACTATAACCACTGACGCTTTTTATGGATACAAAATTTTAATGCGGTCTCCAACCCCGCTCCTGCAAACCGGCAGCCTTGAGATCAAACCAATTAATGGCACCAATGCCAGTCCCGCGGCTTGGGGATATGATTTGAACACTCAATCTGGATCCGTGGGTTATCATGCTGGCGATGATGCTCTTTCGAGCGGCTCGACCCGTTTTGCCGCCAATGATACTTGGGCTAAAGTGGAATTACTTGATGTTGACGCGGAAGTGGCTTATTCGGCCGGGCCGGCAACCTCGGAGACCGCGGACATTGTTTTCCGGGTCGAAATTTCAGCGCTCCAAGACGCGGGGAGTTATACCTTGAGCGATCTTAACTATATTGTCGTTGCTGTTTATTAGGATTCTCGTCAATCTACCGTTTTCACGATCGTGAAAATTTTTTCACGATCGTGAAAAGGGCGGGGGGACTATTGGAATTCGCATTTTTACTGGTCGCGGCGAAAAAAGATTTGCAGGGTTTTTAAGAGAATGCGGAGGTCAAGGGTTAAGGAGCGATTTTTAAGATAGTAAAGATCATATTGCATTTTTTCATAGCTGTCCTCGATTGATCGTCCATAGCGAAATTTTATTTGAGCCCAGCCGGTCAGACCCGGTCGAACTAAGTGACGCATCTGGTAGTATGGTATTTTTTGTTCGAGTTCGCGGACAAATTCCGGTCGCTCGGGCCGGGGGCCGACAAAACCCAATTCCCCGCGAAGAATATTCCAAAGCTGGGGCATTTCATCAAGATGGAGACGCCGACTCCAGCGGCCGACTCGGGTGATCCTGGGATCAGACGGCCGGGCCCAACGCGGACCCTCAACCTCTGCTTGGGGCCGCATCGAGCGGAATTTTAAAAGAGTAAAGGGTTGCTGGTTTTTTCCCAGGCGAATCTGACGAAAAAGAATTGATCCTCGGTCTTCGAGTTTGATGAGCAGGGCAATGACGAGCCAAAGCGGGAGAGTCAGAATCAGTAAGAGGGAGGCAAAAACTATTTCTCCAAATCGTTCGAGTTTGTCGTAAAAATGATGTCCACGGGTATGGATGTGTTCCAAAAACCAAGTTTCCGCGATCGCGGAAAGCAGGATTTTTCCAGTGATCAATTCGTAGGCGTCAGCCAGAGAGATAAAATTGGCCCCGCGATTCAAACACTCGGCCAGGAGACGCCAGTTTGATGTTCCAAGTTCTGATGGCTTGACCAGGATGATGGTCTCAAATTTTTTGGTCGCCTCGGGCAATTCGGCCAGGGTTTCCTTTTCCCAGGAATAATGAGCCGCGAGTTGGTAGCCAAGATGGGGTCGGGCGGCTATCTCCCGCGCGAGTTCTTCTGCTTCCGGGGACGAACCGACCAGGGCCAGCGGTTGGGGAGACAGGCGGG
>CAZHKL010000005.1:3318-20763 GCA_964532695.1 uncultured Gammaproteobacteria bacterium
AACAGAATTATATTAAAATTAGGTCAATCCCAGGAAAAAAAAGAAGACCAAAAATAAAAAGATAGAGGATGAGATTAGTTTTGGGCGTGACTGAATTGGGATTGGGAAATAAGTAGAAAAAAAAGACGCCCAAAATACCAGCGGCCAGCAGTGAACCCAAGAGACGGGGATAGAAAAGAGTTTCAGCGCGAATCAGACTTAAATCATAAAGATCAAGAATGTAAAAGGTCATAATCCAGACAGCAAAGAGAAGAAAAAATGGCGCTAGGTGCGTCTCGAGGAGGTCAAGATTGAACCCTCGGCCAAATCTAATTAAGAGAGTGAACGGCAGGGTCGTCATCAAAAGAAACAAATCGCCGAACAGAAGGATTACTTGTTTCTGTTTGAGGTTCATAGTATAAGGTATCTTGGCTATGAATATCTTGATTATTGTCACTTTAGGCGAGATTGGCGGCGCCCAGATGTCCATTCTCCTTTTGGCGACTGAATTGGCGCGCCGCGGAATCCAGGTTACCGTGGGTCTTGGTCCTGGTCAATATCTGAAGGAAGAGTTGGCGGAGCGCCGTCTCCCGAGTGTTCATTTTAAGTGGTTGCGCCGGACGGTTAATCCCTTAGTCAATCTTTTTTTCATTTGGGAGCTGAAGCGATTTTTGGATACTAATAAGTTTGAGGTTGTCCATCTGAACAGCACGAATGCTCTTTTTGGCGCCGTGGGGGTTAAATTTTCTCGCTTCCGGCCGAAGACCGTCTTCACCTTTCGCGGCCTTTCCCTTCTTGATCCTCATCATAACGGTTCTCGCTTTGGACGTGGGTTGAATTGGTTGAGCTTCAGATTTTTTTTGTCTTTTGTTGATCAGCCGGTTTTTGTTTGTCAGAGTAATCTTGAGGCGGCCCGGAAAATGAAACTCGTCAAAACCGGACGAGTGATTGAGAATGGGATTAATTTGGAGGCCCAACAATTTCTTCAGCCCGAAGACGCGCGTCTATTTTTTGCCGAACGATTGGGTTCAGATCTGGCCCATAATTTTATTATTGGTTCAATTGGTCGGTTGGCTTATCCGAAAAATTATGAGTTCTTGATTAGACAGTTTCCCGCGGTCTTGAGAAACAACCCGGAGGCGATCTGTATTTTGGTTGGCGACGGGCCGGAACGGAAAAAACACGAATCCCTGATTCAGGTTTTGGGACTTCAAAAAAATCTTTTTTTGTTGGGTGAGTTAAAAGGGGCAGCTAAATTTTTACCAGCCTTTGATCTTTTTGTTTTGCCTTCAATTTATGAAGGTATGTCCGTGACTTTGATTGAAGCCCTGATTGCTGGTTTGCCCATCCTGGCCAGTCGAGTCGGAGGAAACCAGGAGCTTTTGTCTGAAGCGGGTTTGGTCTATGAATTGGATAATCAAGATCAATTTTTGGAAAAAATCCGTCGAGTAATGGAAGATCGAGTTTATCGCGATGGTTTACGCGCGGCCGCGCGGGCGCGGGGCTGGCAATTTAGCATTCAAAGAACAGCGGAGCAATATCTATCTGTCTACGGCTCGCGCCGCCCGCATCAGTTGTAAGTTGTAAGTGATCGAGGTTTAGTTTCGATTTGAATTTTTTCTCTATGTGCGGTTTTGCCGGCAAATTATCTTTCAAGTCAGAGCGGCCAGTTGATCAATCTCTGATCAAAAAGATGACTGACAAAATCAGTCATCGCGGCCCGGATGCCGAGGGTTTTTATTTTTCGCCAGATCGCCGACTGGGGCTTGGCTTTCGCCGTCTTTCGATTATTGATCTCTCGCCCGCGGGCAATCAACCGATGACCAATGAGGATCAAACACTTTGGATTGTTTTTAACGGCGAGATTTATAATTTCCCAGAATTGCGAGCCGCCCTTAAGGAGCGCGGTCATTCCTTTCGCTCTCGGACTGATACGGAGTGCGTCTTGCATCTTTATGAAGAAAAAGGAATTGATTGTCTGCGTCAGTTGCGCGGGATGTTTTCCTTCGCGATCTGGGATAGTCGAAAACAGGAACTTTTTCTGGCTCGAGATCGTTTGGGCAAAAAGCCGCTTAAATATTATTATGACGGCTCGAGTTTTATTTTTGCTTCAGAGCTAAAGGCCATCTTGGCTGATCCAGCCGTCAGAAAAGAGATTGATGACGAGGCGATTGACGAATATCTGACTTATCAGTATGTCCCGCATCCCAAAACCGGTTTTAAAAATATCTGGAAATTAGAGCCGGCTCATTATCTCTTGGTCAAGGCCGACGGCTCATTGATTAAGAAACAGTACTGGAGTCTGGATTTTAGTCAGAAATTGGATTTTTCTGAATCAGAATGGGAAGAGCGCGTCTTGGCCAAATTGCGCGAGTCGGTGCGGAGCCGTCTGATAAGCGATGTCTCATTGGGCGCTTATCTTTCAGGCGGGATTGATTCAAGTCTGGTGGTCGCTTTGATGGCCGAGGAAATATCTGAACCGGTTAAAACTTTTTCCATTGGTTTCGAGGAGAATGATTATAATGAATTGCCTTATGCCAGATTAATCGCCGAGCGATATCGCACTGATCATCACGAATTGATTGTTCGACCGAATGCTTTAGAGATTCTTCCGCGGGTTGTCTATCACTATGAAGAACCTTATGCTGATTCCTCGGCCTTGGCTACCTGGTATCTAGCTCGAGAGACCAAAAAACAAGTGACCGTGGCTTTGAATGGAGACGGAGGGGATGAGAATTTTGCCGGTTACACTCGTTATCAGGCGATGAAATTATTTCGAGCGCTCCAGTTCATTCCGTTTAAATCTTTTTTGGCCCGCTTCAATCGGCTCTTGTATCAGGCCACGCGGCAAAAATTATTTCACCAGGGTTATCGTTTTCTTTCTTCGGCGGCCGATCAGCCTCTGGATTTTTATTTGAAGATCATTGATTACTTTAGTCAGGAAGAAAAGGAGTTGATTTATACCGAGGAATTTAAGGCGCGGGTCGCTCGTTCTCGCTGGCATTCTTTTTTGGCCGATCAAGAAATGACAAAGCAATCCCATCTTGATTCACTTGATCGGCTTCTTCTCCTGGACATCCAGTCCTATCTGCCTGACGACCTGCTCGTCAAGGTGGATATAGCCTCAATGGCTCATGGTCTTGAGACACGCTCACCATTTCTTGATCATGAATTTATGGAATTGACAGCCCAAATGTCCTCCAGTCTCAAGTTGCGCGGACATAATAAAAAATATCTCTTGAAAAAAATTGCCTATCGTTTTTTGCCCCGTCAATGCGTTGATCGTCCCAAGCACGGCTTTGGCCTGCCTTTAGAGTATTGGTTTCGCGGTCAATTAAGATCGCTGGTTAGAGAACGATTGCTTTCACCAGAGTTTTTAAGATACGGATTTAGGAAAGACGGCCTGCTTCGTCTAATCTCTGACCATGAAAAGCATCGTCAAAATTACGCCAATCATTTATGGGCTCTATTGATGCTTAGGGAGTGGTTGGGCGCGTGGTTTGAGAAGTGAGAATGAATATAAACCCAGACCAAGATAATAGAGAAGGGCGACCAGGATTGGCCAGAAAAAATTTTTATCAAGATAGAGATATTGGGCGAGGATAAGGAACTGAAGGAGAATAGTGGATAAGAATATAGTCAATCGAGTATTTTTAGGTAAAACCATTGCCCCAGAGCTGACCAGACTGAATAAAAAGGGGCTGGAGAGATAGAAAATTCTATTGGAAGGATAGGACCAGATAACCCAGAGCAGGAGAGAAAAACCGCTGGCCCAGAGAAAGGCTTTTTGTTTTTGCCCCAGCCCGCCTGCTCGCCATAGTTTGATTAACTGGATCGCACCCAGAACAAAAAAAATCCAATAGAGATAAAGTGTTGTGCCTATTTCTTTTATAAAAGGCAGAAGGCGGTAATAGTCCCCAAAGGGTTTTTCTTGGGCAAAACGGAACCAGGTCAGGAAAGAATAATGAAAGTAATGATCAATAATGTAAGAGGAGATCAGGACGGGGATCAGAAAACCCAAGGCGCCCAAAAGAATGAGGTTGATTTTTTGTTTTTTGTTAATTTGATTGAAGAGGGTGTAGATCCCCAAAAATAGGGGGGCAGCCAGGGCGCTTTCTTTATAGAGAAAACCCAAGCCCATCAGGCCCCCCAGAGTTAAGGCAGGCCATTTTTTTTCTTTCAGAATTTCAAAATGACGTATGGTCAGAAATATGCCGAGCAGACCAAAAAACCATCCCGCCATATCTGTCAAATAGGCTAGACCAAATATCAACATCGGAGGAGAACTAATAAAAGCCAAGGTGCCTAAAAGCGCTTGATTTTGATTAAAAATGGTTTGCAAGAGCTGAAAAATTAAGAGCGCGGCCAGGATGAAAAAAATAATATTTTGAATAAAAAAACCATGTTCTGCCGGAAGAGCAGTGATTTTTTCTAATAATCCGGAAAAAAGCAGGGGCAGGGGCTTGATCATCCGATAACTGCAGTCAACTCCGCCCGAGATTCCAAAGATAAGGCGAGCCGCCCCAACATAGCAGGGAGTGTCCGGTTGATAAAATAGACGTCCAAAAACAAGAATAATCAGGAGGGCGCCTAAAGCGGCGATAATGAGTATTTTTTGTCTCATTTTTTGGCCGTGACTAATTGATTTAAACCTAATTCAAAGTAATGATGTCTGATTTCCCTAAAGCCGATCTCTTTGAGCGACTCCTGAAGTTCTTTTTTCGAAAAATAATGTTTGTGATCTTTAATCTCAAGAGCATCAATCGCCCCAACTTTAAAAGCCAGAAATTCGAGCAGGGGTTTTGCGGTCGGGGTGGGGGTGGTCAGAAATAATTCGCCTCCATCTTTTAAAGAACAATATATTTTTTCCAGCGCCCTCTCGGGATGATTAAGGTGTTCGAGTACGGCTAGTAAAAATACTTGATCAAGGGATGGGGTGGGAAGAGGCCAGGTCTCTCCTGTATCAAAATCATAATTGAGAATTTTTAATTTATCATCCTCATTAGGCAGTACTTTTTTGTCCAGCCCATAACCAAATCGGATTCTATTTTTAATCATCTTTAAGAAGTGGAAATTTTGACCACAACCTAGATCAAGAACAACGGCTTCAGGCTTGATATATTTTAGGACTTTCCTCTCGCGCCATCTTCTAATCCGATCGTCTGGATCAGTCTTTATTTTAAACATTGCCCAGGCAAATTTTATCGCATCTTTACCAGAAATTTTTTTCCCCTCTTTTTTACTTCGACCTTGATAATGAATCGGCACTTCTTTGATTACTCCTAATTTAGACAGGGCGTGCGTTAATTCAACTCCATCATAGACAAAATCATTGCTGGGCAGAGCGAGAAGATGGGGGATATATTTTTTGGGGAAGATTTTGTAGCAGGAAGTAATGTCCGTGAACGATGTTTGGAAGAGAAGATTAAACAATTTAGTCAAGGCGAGGCCGCCATATTTGAAAATTTGGTTTGTTGGTTTATTGTCATTTCTTAGATTGCGAGAACCAAAGACAATTTCCGTTTCCCCTCTGATGATCGGATCAAGGAGCGCGGGATAGTCTTCAGGGTCATATTCTAGGTCAGCATCTTGAATCAAAATATAATCACCACTGATCAGACGAAATCCTTCTTTAAGGGCTGATCCCTTTCCTTCATTTTTTTCCTTGATGACTATTTTGGCTGTCTGACTAAAAGTAGTCAGGATATTATTTGTCTTGTCCGTTGAGGCATCATCAATAATAAGAATTTCTTTTGTCCAATCGGCCGGCAAATTGACTCGCTGGACTTTCTGGATTAACTGGCTGATGGTCAACCCCTCGTTATAACAGGGGATGATGATGGAAAGTTTAGTCATGGTCTTTTAGGATTTTAAAAATCATTGCCTTATCTTGTTCAATGATTTTTTTGAGATCATGATGGGTTTGGGCATAGCGATAGGCATTTTCCGCATATTCCTGCCAGAGGCTCTGATTAGAGAGAAGGTCGGCGAGTCCTTTTTTGAGCTGGGCGATATTATTGTGCGCCTGGATGCCAATTCTATGGACTTCAAGCAGATCATCAGGATCAACGGCCAGAGAAAGAATTGGGGTTTTATATTTTGCCGCTTGGATGAAGGTGTTGGGGAAACCCTCATTTTTTGAAGTGTTGATGAATAACTTCGCCTTTAAGAAATAATTATCTATTTCGTCAAAGGGAACATAATCGAAAAATTGCATATTGGTCAGAGCCTTGGCCCCTTTTTCTACTTCTTTAAAATAAGATATATCTTTGGCGGCTTGACACACCATTAAGAATTTTTCATCAGGGAATTCTCGGGCCAGTGAAGTAAAAATTTCCGGTTGTTTCCATCGATCGCAGCGAGCCACCCACAAGATGAATTCCTTACGAGATAGATTAATTTCTTGTTCGTTGGGGATGGGATGGGCCGAGAGACGGATGGGGCCATCTTTATTGTATTGCCGTTTAAGATTTTTTTTCTGTGTTTCATGTTGAGCCACGATCAGGCTGGCCTTGGCTAGACCGAGTTTGAGAAGTTTCCAACGAATCAGCCCGTTGAGACCGGGCATCCAATCGGGTTTTTTCATTTCTAGATCGAGATTATGGCCGATCATATAAAAAAATTTTTTCTTATATAAGGCGCAGAATAATGAAGTAATGCCGGTTTCTATGCCCGAGGTCCTTTGGATATACAGATCGGCTTTGATAGTCTTGAGCAGGCGCCACAAGACAACAAAACCGAATATTTTTTTTAGAAATTTAACTCCTTTTTTAGGATTAAAGAATTTGTGAAGTCGGACATTGTTTTTAATCTCAAATTCAGGATGACCAAAATCACCGACAATAAAATGCACCTCAAATTGAGGATCTCGGGCTAACTCGGTGGCCAAATAATAAAGTTGTAATTCTGCTCCGCCAAACCGACTTTTATTTGAGGGATTAAAAAAATGATAGGCAAAGAGCGAAACAAAACAGATTTTAACTGGTTGAGGATTCATTTTTTGATTCTGACAATGAGGGAATAGCCTAGCGGCATTAAGAAAAAATATGAGGCATAATTTCCGGCGAGTTTGACAAGGATGGTTTTGGTAATTATTTCCGCCGCGAGCGCGACGAGATTATTAAATGTATAAATGGGGTGTTTGAACCCCCAGAGGGCTCGGAAAGGACTAGACTCGAGAAATAGGTTTAAGGCCACCAGGACAGTGCCTAAGGAAGAGTTTGATTCTCGAAGGATCACAATTTCATCAGTTTTAAGGGCGCGTTTATAAAAATATCTGGTTAATCTCTGAAAATCATAGGGACGGCCATGTTCTGGAAAGACAAAAGGAGAAGAGATAAATACCAGGGCGTCCAATTCGGCTACCCTCCTCATTTCTTTTAAGGTTGAGGGCAGATCTTCCATATGTTCCAGGACTTCCGAGTAGACGAGCGCGTTAAAAGCACTATCAGGGATGGGCAGATCATGGGCCGGGGCGATGATATCGGCCGAGGAATTATTTTTGTCAAAATCAACACCAAGATACTCGATCGTTTCTTTGGGCAAGAGTTCGCGCCACGGTTTAAGACCGCAACCCACATCAAGAATCCTTAGCTTTTTTCTTTTTTGATTAACGAAACAAATAACTTGAAGATAGAATAATTATTCCGGAGGAGAAGATAGGAAAAATCGTATAATTTCGGCTTGATTCTCTGGCGAATGATTGGATCAAGACGCATAGAGAGGGGTTGTGTTATACTTTGTTTGAAGATTGTTTGAAGACAGGTCTATCATAATAGGATCATTATGAATGAGAGAGCGAGGGGGAAGCAAGGGGATCAAGAGGATAACGATTCAATGATCAAGTCTGGATCTCGAGTTTCATTCAGGGAACAAATGGAGCGATTGATTCCAGTGGTTGTTCGAATTATTCGTTGGGGGATTTTAGCGACTCTCCTCGCGCCGCTTTTGACTTCGGCTCGTTTTTTCTTTCCAGCCATTGTCTTAAAAACCGTTTATGTCTGGGCCTTGATTGAAGTTCTAGCCGTGCTTTATTTATGGCTGATTACTGTTGCTCCTGCTTTTCGGCCGCGGATCAGTCCGATTCTTTTGATGGCGACATTGTATATCTTAGTAATGGGAGTGGCAACCCTGACGGGTGTTGATCCGGAGCGAAGTTTTTGGAGCATCCAGGAAAGGATGGGAGGATTGATTGGTTTGTTGCATATTTTTGTTTTTTTCTTGATGGCCAGTTCGGTGTTTTCCCGACGGAGAGATTGGCACCTTCTTTTTTTTGTTTCGGTCAGCATCGCTGTCTTGACCAGTCTTATTTTTCTGATGGCCCGGACTCGATTCATCGTCACCCCGAGTCTGCCTGGATTTCACGAGGGCGCGACCTTGGGCAATTCTTCTTTTCTAGCCACCTATCTTCTCTTTAATGGTTTTTTCGCGCTTTACCTTATTTTTATCATCAGAAGATTAATTGGCCGAATAGTCTTCACGGGTTTAACTTTTTTCTTGATGCTCACGATTTTTATCAGTGGCGGTCGGGCCGCAAGCTTGGCCCTTATTTTAGGTCTAATCTTTCTGGCGCCTTTATGGTTAAGCGTAAAAAAACAAGGAGGTTGGCGGTGGATCGGTTGGGTTTTGTGTTTGGTTTTTTTTGCGGCTGGATTGGTCTTACTTTATCTATCTTTCCGACCCGGCTCAATGGTTCATGAATTTGTCAGACAAAGATTTACCTTGGCTCGTCCGGTGGTTTGGGAGATTGCTTGGAAGTCGTTTTTAGAACGGCCAATTTTGGGTTGGGGTCCAGAGAATTTTGAAATCCCTTTTACCAAATATTTCAATCCTTGTCTTTTTGTTCCAGAGTGCGGCGGCGAGCCTTGGTTTGATCGGGTCCATAATGTTGTTCTTGACCATTTAGTGAACGCGGGGGTGATTGGTTTGGCTTCTTATCTAGGCATTTTTATAGCAGTTTTTATGACCCTCTGGCAACGGTTAAGGCAAAAGAGGGTTGATTTTGTCCTGGCTGGTATTTTTAGTGTTTTGCTTGGAGCGTATTTTTTACAGAATTTAACCGTCTTTGACACTATCACAAGTTATTTGATGTTTTTTCTTGTCTTGGCGTTTTTGTCACAACTGGATCCTCCTGCTGGAAATAAATTCAGTCCGCTTTCTGCCATCTCTACCCGGCGATTGGGGGTCGGCTTGGCCATTCTTCCTTTCTCGGTATTATTTTTTATTGATGCTTTTTTGTATTCTATTTTTTATCCCTTGAAAGCCAATTTTCATATGGTTGGGGTGCATGAGGCTCCTGATTTTGAGACTAGGTTGCATCATACACAAAAAGCCCTTGACCGCGAGGTTTTGGGTTCCAATCAAATTAAGTATATCCTAGGGCAGAAGATTTATGATCTTTTAGAGTTAGGTTTCTCTCCTGAATCAGTAAGACCAGAATTGGAGTTGATTACCTCTGAACTTGAAGAAAGAATCAGAGATCAACCGCTGGATCTAAGATCGCGAATTATCCTTGGTTCTCTTTACACTCATTTTTCAAGACTGGATCAAACCAAGGCCCAGGAGGCGGCCAAGATATTTGAGGAAGCCATTGCCCTGGCTCCATCTAATCAATATGGCTATTGGGGGATGGCCAATTTGAAAGAAAAAGAAGGCGCTTATCAAGAGGCTCTTTCCTTTGCTGAAACAGCCCTCGTACTTGAACCTAGATCTCAATTTGCGCAAAAACGAGTTATTGAAATTGCTTATTCAATTGACCCAGAATTGGCCGCTCAAAAGATTAAGGAGGCTAGGATAATGTTTCCCAATTTGGAGATTGAATTTGTGGAGTAAATAGTTATCCACAGAGATTTGGTTGATCCTAGTCATTTATGTTAAAATATCCATATAGATTTAAGAAGATCTTGAAATTCTTTAGATATGCCTAAAATAAAGGTCGAGGCTAAGGATTTCAAGAGATTTCTTAATTCATTAAGACGGTAATTTAATCTTAAGAATCATCTTATAATTCAAAAAAAATGTTTTAGAGTATGTCTAAAAAAAATTTACTTGTTCTGATCTTAGGTTTTGTCCGAGTACGAATGCAGCGCATTGCCAGAATCGTCACGACTATCGCTATCGCTTTAAGCACTTTATTACCAAGCCTACCGGCCCATGCAGCAGTTGGCAATCTCACCTCCAGTTCTGTCACTCTTAGTACAAGTAAGGCCGGAACAACCGTGTATCCGAATTGGCAAATTGAATTCACTACTGCTACCGCCATTGCCAGTGGCGCCAATAAAATTAGAATTAAGTTTCCAGCTGTAACTGGTACTGATCCCTTTACTATTGGGACAAGCATAGCGACTGCTGATTTGTCTTTAGCTTTAGGTACTTGCGCCGGTGCAGGTATGGCCTCATTAGCCAGTAGCGATAGTGATGGTGATTCAAAAATGGATGCAATCACTGTCACCTTGACCACTACCTCCATCCCTGCTTCCAGCGCTTGTACTTTAAGTATTCTAGGTACCACCAATAATAATAACGGAAGGATCCAAAATCCAGCTAAAGTCGCCGCGACTGGCACTTCTGATATTTATGCTATTCAGATAGAAACCATGAATGCCAGCAGTACAGTTATTGATTCATCTTCAGTCTCAATCGCTCTTAACGACGCGACCTCTGTCTCTGCAACCGTTAATGATACTCTTACTCTTACGGTTGCAGGATTGCCTAGTGCTACTACTATTAATGGTGCTGTGACAAATGTGGACACGTCTGGTGCGGCAAATACTGTTCTTTTTGCCACTCTTACTCCTAACCAACCTAAAGTTGCTGGACAAAGATTGACCATCGAAACAAATGCGGCTGGTGGTTATAATGTCTACATCATCCAGAGCCAAGATCTAACCGCTGGCAGTAATACGATTGATCAATTTAAGGATGGCACGAGGATTGATGAAGGAGCTTGTAATGCTTGGGCCGCTCCTTCAGCTAATCTTGCTGTTGCTAACACCCACGGCCATCTTGGTTATACTACTACTGACAGTACTTCGGTTTGGGTTGGTGGTAGTTGTTCCACTGGTGATCAGTGGGCTGGCGTGCCGACTATTGGCACCGCCGCGGCTGCTCCAGTGACAACTGGTCTTGCTTGTAATGGCGCTGCAACTAACGGGGATACCTGTGATGTTGCCTATAAAGTAGAGATTTCCTCACTCCAACCCGCGGGAAGTTATAGTAATGAGCTGTACTACGTTATTGTGGCAAGTTATTAATTAAAAAGTAAATCTTCTTGTTTAAGATTAAATTATTAGGAGGATATGACTAAGAATATTATACAACGTGCTCTAACTTTTCTGACTTCAGCAGCAATGTTGGGGATGGGGTTAATGCCCGTGATGACTAGAGCTCAAGCAGCGATGGGAGTGACTATTTCTCCACCTTCTTATGAGGTCACAGTTGCCCCGGGGGAAACAGTAACTAAAACACTTGGGGTTCAAAATGACAGTTCTGGCATCAGATCTTTCACCACCACCGTTAACAATTTCAGTGCGATGGATGAGGAGGGTGGTATGGCCTTCTCGCCATTTGGTGGATTAGCTAGTTGGATTACTGTTAGACCAGCAGAATTTAATATCGCTCCGGGAGAAGGACGGGTTATTGAAGTGACGATTAGCGCCCCCCAAAATGCGCCACCCGGTGGTCATTATGCTACTGTTTTTGCAGTGGCTAAAGCAGGAGCAGTTGAAGGCACAGGCAGCGCTATTGGACAATACATTGGTGCGAATTTTCTAGTTAATGTCACTGGTCAAGTTCGCGAATCAGCTAGTATTATTGAGTTTAGCACGGCCAAGGCGAGTTATGATCAGGCTGAACCAATGCCTTTTCGTCTGCGGGTTCAAAATTCCGGCAACACCCATATTCGGCCAACTGGTGTGGTGGAAATCTTCCGTGGCAGCACTAAGGTAACTTCAGTGGCAGTGAATTCTGATGGTGCTAATGTCTTGCCGGGCACTGCTCGACGTTTCTCGGTCTCAACTGATAAGACCCTGACATCAGGCAAGTACACTGCTCGGGCAACCCTGACCTTTGGCGGTCAAACCTTAAGTTCCCAGCCAGTTTCATTTATCGTGGTTGGTAAAACACCATTGATGTCAGTGATTGTGGTTTTGGCTGTTGCTTTTGTCATTGCCTTGGTTTTTGCCTTGCGCCCTCGACGTCCTAGGGAACGATAGGCTGATTAAGAAAAGATTAGGAGAAAGAAGGAGGAAAAACAAACCCTCTAGATAATCTAGAGGGTTTGTGGTTTTTATGGTATGATTTAGTCAGGGGTTTTTAGAGTCATTTAAAAAACGTATTTATGTTAAAGAAATTCATTATTCTATCTACTGTTTTTAGCTTGAGTTTAAGCGCCATCTTGCCAACCTTGCCTGCTCGCGCCGCTGTGGGTAACCTTACCTCAAGCACGATTACCTTGAGCACTAATAAGCCGTCTACAGCAGCGAACTGGACGATTAGTTTTACCACAGCTAATGCCATTACCTCGCAGGCAGGTCGGATTAGAATTAAATTTCCTAATAGCGGCATTGATCCTTTTACGATCGCCTCTTTAGCTACTTCTACGGACTTAAATTTATCTGACTGTGCTAGCGCCACTTTGTCTTTTGTTGAACGTTGGGATCTTGATTCTCCGACTGATGGACAATATGATGCGATTAGTGTGGGTTTGAACTTGACGACTATCCCTGCCTCGACAGCTTGTAGCTTGACCATTTTAAATAATAAGATTACCAATCCAGCTAAAGTCGCCGCGACTGGCACTTCTGATATTTATGCTATTCAGATAGAAACCATGAATGCCAGCAGTACAGTTATTGATTCATCTTCAGTCTCAATCGCTCTTAACGACGCGACCTCTGTCTCTGCAACCGTTAATGATACTCTTACTCTTACGGTTGCAGGATTGCCTAGTGCTACTACTATTAATGGTGCTGTGACAAATGTGGACACGTCTGGTGCGGCAAATACTGTTCTTTTTGCCACTCTTACTCCTAACCAACCTAAAGTTGCTGGACAAAGATTGACCATCGAAACAAATGCGGCTGGTGGTTATAATGTCTACATCATCCAGAGCCAAGATCTAACCGCTGGCAGTAATACGATTGATCAATTTAAGGATGGCACGAGGATTGATGAAGGAGCTTGTAATGCTTGGGCCGCTCCTTCAGCTAATCTTGCTGTTGCTAACACCCACGGCCATCTTGGTTATACTACTACTGACAGTACTTCGGTTTGGGTTGGTGGTAGTTGTTCCACTGGTGATCAGTGGGCTGGCGTGCCGACTATTGGCACCGCCGCGGCTGCTCCAGTGACAACTGGTCTTGCTTGTAATGGCGCTGCAACTAACGGGGATACCTGTGATGTTGCCTATAAAGTAGAGATTTCCTCACTCCAACCCGCGGGAAGTTATAGTAATGAGCTGTACTACGTTATTGTGGCAAGTTATTAATTAAAAAATTGAAGTTGGAGAAAGAAGAAAACGGTAAAAAAATTTTATGGATTTATACTCAATTCTTGCCACAGAATAATTAATTGGGAACGCTCTGGTTCTTCCTCGGGCAGATATTGGTGGAGGAGATGAGCTGAATAGAGACTATTACCAAAATAAGCTATCTGTGTTTGATTGACTCCCTCAAGTGGCAATCCCTCCTCAAGCTGGATCGGTGCATTAAAAGTAATTAGAGCGCCACGAACCGCCCAGGTTTCATCAAGAGCACGAATAAAAGAGGAGCCAGAATTGGGCGGAAAACCCAAGGGTTGTTCTGGTTTTTGGGGCAAAAGAGTCAGGTGGAGAAAAGAAATAAAATGCCATTTATTTATTAAAATATGATCACGGGGAGAGAAATCATGTGGAAGACCATTATTTGTTATCTGAATAACCTCTCTAAGACTATAATCTATTGAATAACGAAGGAGGAAAAGTTCATCGCCCCAAACCGCATCTCCCTTGGCTATTTTTAGAGGATTATAACCAGAAAGAATGATCTCAAAGCCATCGCTCCCATTATCAAGAAGCACCCCCCCAGGGTGAAAGGAAATTTCCGGGCTGGGGGGAAGAGTTTTTTCTTCTAAGAGAACGAGTGGATTGATTGAGAAAGTGCGTAAAATTGGTTGGGATTTTTCTATGGCTGAAGCCGTAGGCGGAGGGAGATCGAGGGTCAGGAGAGAAATTTGATTCTTAATTCTTCCAAGGGCCATTCCAATTATCTCCTCACGTTGGTTGGTGATAGGAATTTCAAGCGGAGTCCCTTTTTGTTCCCAATCATTATCAAATTGAATCAATAATATTCTTTCATTTTCAAAATTTTTAGCTGTGTTTTTCTTGGCAAAAGCCAAGAGCCAGCCATTTTCGATTTTTATCGAGGCGCCGTCGATTAGATTTTTATCCCGGAATTTACGGAGAGGTTTGCTTTGGAGAGTGAGGTTAGGATTAAGATGATAGATGTTTAGGATTGATTCCTCGTTTTCAGGTTCTAGAGAAAGTAGGATTAGTGAATTATCCTGGACAAAAAGATCGATCAGGACCCAGCCATCCCATTTATTTCCTTTAGCTAAAGTGACCGGTTCACTATAGTTGGTTCGAGTGATGGCCGAGGTCTGATACTCGAAAGCCCTTTTGAGAGGGATAAAGGTGAATTCTTTTTTTCCTTCGATTATTTTTGTGCTTACCGTTTTAATGGTGGGCGGACTTTTGAGGAGAAAATAGCCGCTGCTGGCCAGACTGCCGAAGATTAGGAGGATAATGGTCAGGCGAATGAGTTTGGTTTTCCAGGGCAAAGAGGGCGGGAAAATGTAAGAATAGAGGCGAGCGAGTTCTCCGAGGTCTGATTTCAAATGCGTGACCTCTTCTGGTTTTAAATCAGGATGAGCCGCCAAAGTGGTCTCGGTTTCTTTCATCATCTCTTCGCTTTTGGTCTTGAATTTTTTGAGATAACGACGTTTTCTGAATAATGGCATACTCTTATAAGTATATCACTTTTTTCCTGGCCTGTCTTTTGATTTTGGCGGCTTTCTCTCCGAGACAAACGGTGGCGGCCTTGCTTAATCTGCGGGTTATCTTGGCGGATTCGGGTTTGGCCAGGCCGAGCAATATCACGATTCAGTTTGAGACGCCAATTAGGATCCCCGAGGGAGGGCGGATGAGTTTGGAATTTTCCAGCGCCTTTGAGATTCCTTCTAATCTCGATTTTAATGATCTTGATCTTTTGGTTGACGGAATCCAGGTTTTTCTTTCTAATCAGACTGGTTTTTTAACTAGTCGGGCCGAGGCCAGACCGCTAGGCGTGGAAATTACCCTAGGTCGTTTTTCTGAAATTCCCGCTGGCAGTCGGGTGGAAATTTTACTTGGTCAGCATGCTTATTTTGGCCAGGTTGGCAAGCATCAGCTGATTACCCCCTCGATCACTGGCAATTATGGCGTCGCCATTCATCTCCTAGATCAAAATTGGAATAGATTAGCTGATCAGGCGGCCCAGGTTTTTGTTTTGCCTCATCTTGGGGTGAGCGCCATTGTTGAGCCGCCCAAGGCGCCGGCCGAGTCGCCATTAACTCTTCAAGAACTAGAGGTTCGGCCGACAGTCGAATCAGGATTAAAATTACCGCGGGTTTTGGTTGAGGGAATCCTGTCCCCAGATATTTCTAATGATGGAGTGGTTGAGGTAATTGATTTTGTGATAATGCTGACTTCCTGGGCCGCGGCTGAACTTTACCTTAAAGAACCATCAGCCGTTCCAGTTGGCGCTGTTTTGCCATCAACCGATTTGAACCGAGACGGAAGGGTTGATCTTCAAGATATGAGTATTTTTCTGGCTTATTGGACCGGGATTTAAACCATCACTATGAGACACTCATTTTTGTTTGGCCTTCTTTTTCTGCTTTTGGGTTGGCCGGCTAGTGTCTTGGCTTTCCAGGTTAAGATTGAACCCGCCGAATTAGTTTTGGTTGAGGGTCAGACCGCGGTCATTGATTTATTGATTGACACTGAAGGAGAAACAATTAACCTCGTGGAAACTTTTTTAGCTTTTTCTTTTGACAAATTAAGTCTAGGGAGTGTTTCCCGCGGCGGTTCGATTTTCCCTTTTTGGCTGATTGATCCAATGGTTGATCAAAGAACAGGCGCCATCCGTTTAGTGGCTGGTTTAGCCCATCCTGGATTCAATGGCCAGCAGGGGTTATTAGCGCGTCTCACGCTTCAGGCCTTAAAGAGCGGGTCGGCCGCGCTTGAAGTTTTGCCAGTCAGCACGGCCTATCTCAATGATGGTCTGGGGACGCCGCGCTTGCTTTCAGCGATTACCGGCCTGCCGATTGAGATTCTTAGCCTCTTACCTCGACCGATAATTGAGAAGAGGCCGCCTCTTGGTGTTGGCGAACCGATTATGCTTCCGGCGCCGCGAGAAGAATTAGCGCCTGGTCTTGAGGAAATAATTGTTTTACCTCCAGTCGTCAGCTCGCCCACTCATCCTGATTCTTCCACTTGGTATCCAAGGCGCGAGGTGATCTTAAAATGGGCGGAGACAATTGACTCAAGGTCAAGTTTTGTTCTTGATCAGCAGCGGGACACCATCCCTGATCAGACGCCGGAAAAAGAGAGAGGCGAGGTTCATTATTCAGAGGTGGGTGATGGAATTTGGTATTTTCATCTTCGCCTGAACAATGATCGCGCCTGGAGCGAGGCGACTCATTTTCGTCTTCAAATTGACGCCACGCCGCCGCGGCCTTTTAATTTAACCCTGATTAAACCAACTGATTTTACCGAAGATCAGTACGCGCTCGCCTTTTTTAGCACTGATGAGACTTCGGGGCTGGATTATTGGGAGATCAGAGAGCCGGGTCGAGTGACGCGCGTTTCCCAGTCGCCTTATATGTTGGCTCATCAGACGCCAGGTATTTTTCGCGTGCTGGTTCAGGCCATAGATTTAGCTGGCAATAAACGAGAGCAAGCCCTGATGGTCTATATTCCTTTTCCTCCCGGGATGGTCCTACGTTGGACCATTACTTCAGTCATCATGCTCTGGGTCGCTGTTTTGCTTTATCAATTTTTAATTCGGTTGCTCAAACGAGAGCGATTGATTTAATGGTCAAAATTGCTAAAATGAGACTATGAGGTCATCTCAAAACTCCTTTTCAGCCGCAATTACAATCTTTCGGCTGCAAACAGTAAAAGCTCCTCCGCTTATACTCCGTATAAACATCGTCGCTTTTCCCGTTTTTTCGCTTCGAAATCTTGCAATTTCGCCGCGAAAATTAGTTTTGAGATGGCCTCTATAGAAAAACGCGATCAGCCGCCGTTTCGCTATGATCCTTGCTCAACATTCCTATGATCCTTGCTCAACGTACCTTGGCGCCTCGGGCACGACTCACCCCCCCTTTCACGATCGTGAAAAAATTTTCACGATCGGAAAAAAAATTTCACGATCGTGAAAAGTTAAT
>CAZHKL010000006.1:0-14153 GCA_964532695.1 uncultured Gammaproteobacteria bacterium
TTCTCTTGTCAATGCGCAGAAACTTTCCGAGCACCTCAACCTCAACACGAATATCGCGCCCGATAGAATCGCCGCCATATTTTATTCTAGAAAGTTTTATTTGAACGGATTTAAGCATAGGTATTGTGTTTATTGTAGCAAGATTTCAGCCATTAGGATAGTTCTCGTTCCTGTACCTCAAAAGTTTTTCAAAAAACCCACTACCATTTTTGCCATTGTTGTGGTAGTGTACGGATTATAATTAGGAATTTTGTTGCGTATCATCAATAAAAATAAATCCCCCCCCGCCGAATATGCAAAATAAAAAACTTTCGGCTCGTGGACCTCTAGCTGGGTCAATAACCACGTTTGTGGACAAGAAACGGGTATTCGTAGCAATGTACACGAATGAGGGGCTTAAGTTTCAAATGATTTTAGGTCCGCTCAATTTTTCCGCCCGAGGCGGATCCGTCTTTGGCGGAGAACCTCGGCAGAAAGGTTTGCCAAACTCCGGCGTCATAAAATAGCGGAAGCACATCAATTTATTGAATAATATCAGACCACACTGACGGAGCGAGAAATTCCTGAATCATAGATATTGAAATGTTTCCTGTGATAGACAGATGTTTTCCTCCCTGGCTCCAATCAACGCCAATACAAGACGCGGCAAAGCCATTATGTCTGGGCGCGAAAAATAAATCGCAGCTCGGATCTCCTTGGTAATCGGTAAGCAAAAATGTTTTCATTGTTTTTATCGCCTCTGACCACATCAAACCATCGCGAAACAACTCATTGTCCTCGACTATTAACTTACTGTTTACAAGATCAAAAACAAGGAACATTCGTTCGGGGTCATTGTTACTGATACCGGCGAGACGCTCGGTTGCCGTAAAAGCCAAAGAAATTAAACGCGGAGTGAGAAGTAACACTTCCGTGTCAATGTTTAAAGTGTTTGTTTCTCCATTTTTGTACGCCGCTGTGCTTACGCCAGAAATAAAGTCATCTTTTAATGACTCTAGGAGTTCTGTTATCGCCTTGTTAATTTTATTACCTAATTCGTAATTACCAGAAATAATTATCTTCGGCGCGTTGATTCTTATGGATATTTTTTCTGTTGCTTCCTCAATTGCAATGGTTGTTTTTCGCCAGCTAATAACCGGCTGTCCATTAACCGTAGCCGCATCTTTTTTAACTACATCCTCATTGTTGCGCTCTGCGGATAAATAAAACAGAACGCCAAGAACAGAAAGAGCGACTACCACGATAATAATTTTTTTAGGCATAATCATCAATCGATCACCTCAAATATACCTACGCTCATAAAGTCGTCTTTGCGCGCCTTGATTAAGATATTATAAATCTCCATCCAGCGCTTCGTTTCGATAACGGTAATGCACCCGAGCGACCGCCCACCCGTATGCAGATATCTTTCGCCGCTGTGTCCGATTCTAAACCAAGTCATAGCTCGTTTAGATTGATCAAGATAGTTTCTGCCGCCTCGATGAGGATAATCGGGTAGTTCAATGTCATACAATCCTTTTTGCCAAGGCGACCCGGGATAATCAACGGTTTTATATTTTTTGCCATTTAGAATAAAGGTCTTTTGAGAAATAGAATACTTGGCGCGAATCATAGACTTATGTCGAACTTCGGTAATAAACCAGGAAGAACCATTGTCACGCAGTTTGACTGATGCCGGTCTGCCGCGATGCGGACCCTCCAAAATCGTAAAGTATTCCCGCTTTGCGTCAGCACGCTCAACTTTGACTTTCAAATATGCCGGTAGAGACTCAATGGATTTATCGTCTTCAAGCCTGACCTCAAGCCAACCGCGTATTTCATCTTCATCCGGCACATATTTGATTGTGTTCGACACTTCTGCTTCCAGCGTTATTTCAAAAGCCGCAATTTTTGTTCCCCAGAATTTTCCGAATATTGAACGGGTCTCTCTTACTTGTACTTCAAAAACAAATTGTTGCGGTTTGGCGACGCTGATATTAACTTTTACGCTGCCCTTAGCACTGCCGACATCATTAAACAGCAAATCCCTTTCAATTACGGTAATCAGAACATCGGCTTGAAATAATCCACGGTCGGTCTCAAATCTGCCCACTTCGCGGTTTACCTCCACGGTTGTCCCGGCTTTAATTCTTTTATCAATACGTAAAAACTTGCCGAGTGCCTCAATTTCGATACGAATATCACGACCGATAGAATCGCCGCTGTATCTTATTTTTTGAAAGCTTTATTTGAACGGATTTAAGCATGTGCCTTGTTTACGCTACGCCTTTACGATTTATTATAGCAAGATTTTAGTCCTTAGAAAATAGAAAGGTCTAATGGCGTCTCTTGGAATAAAAGACTGTTTTTTGTTAAGCTGTAAGTTCATGATTATATCTAATATGTCAATAACCACTCTTGTGGACAAAAAACGGGTTTTTGTCCAAAACGAGCGGTGGGGTTGTTGTCAAAAGAAAATATTGAAAAACTTCTCTCGCCTAAACAACTGGCGGTGTGGAAGTATCTAATTACTGTCCGAGAAGCGGCGCCAGCTGAAATATCCGAGCATGCTAAGGTCACCAGACCAACAATAAATCAAGCATTGGATAAATTGTCGCGTCTAAAAAAGATTGAACGTATTGGATTGGGAAGGGCTACGAGATATAAGAAGATTTGAGTGAAAACGATTTGGCGGGAGCGCAATTCACCCCTTTTGAGGGTGTTTTGTTTTTTAAAGATTCAGAGTATAATGCTCGGGGTATATGATTATTATTGAGGGTTTGACTTTTGACGATGTCTTAATTCGGCCGCGGCGGTCAGGTGTTCGTTCACGGCGTGATGTTTCGCTGGCAACCCGACTTTCGCGCCACCTTGAACTCGGGATGCCCATTGTTTCCGCTAATATGGATGCCGTGACCGAGTCGCGGATGGCGATTGCGATGGCTCGTTTGGGCGGGATTGGTTTTATTCATCGTTTTTTAACGATCGAGCAGGAAGTAGAAGAAGTGCGCAAGGTCAAACGCGCGGAAAATGTGGTGATTGATGATCCCTACACCTTATTCTCAAGCGCCACCGTGGGCGAGGCGAAGAGTTTGCTCGCTCGGCGAGAAGTCACTGGTTTGAATCCAGGGAATTGTCAGCGCCCGCGATCTTCTTTTTGAGACTGATCCGGCTCGTTTGGTCCAAGAGGTGATGACCCCGGCCGGGCGATTGGTGACGGCCCGACCAGGCACCACGATTGAAGAGGCCAAGCAAATTTTGCATCAGCACCGGATTGAAAAATTACCCCTGGTTGACGAGGCGGGAATTTTAAGAGGCTTGATTACCACTCGCGATCTTGTTCAGCGCGAACGTTTCCCCTTGGCCTCCAAAGATGGTCGCGGTCGCTTGCGAGTGGGAGCGGCCGTGGGAGTCAAAGAAGATGTCTTGGAAAGAACCGAGGCCTTGCTCAAGGTTGGCGCCGATGTGATTGTTGTGGATGTGGCTCATGGTCAGACCGAACGCGCCTTGGAAACTGTCAGGGCTATTCGACATTCTTTTTCCGAGGTTGAGATGGTGGCGGGAAATGTGGCCACGGCCGAGGGAACCCGAGATTTGATTGAAGCCGGGGCGGACGCGGTAAAAGTTGGGGTTGGACCAGGCGGAATGTGCACCACGCGGATGGTGGCCGGGGCGGGTGTGCCGCAATTTTCCGCGATTTTAGAATGCGCTAAGGTTGGTCAAGAGTTAGGTGCGCCGATTATTGCTGACGGCGGAATTCGTTCTGGAGCTCATTTGGCTAAGGCCTTGGCCGCCGGGGCTTCCACGGTGATGATTGGCACGCTTTTTGCCGGCACTGAAGAAAGTCCGGGTTTGACCATTGTCAAAGACGGGCGGAAATACAAACTCTCGCGCGGCATGGCCTCGCTCACCGCGGCCATGGGTCGGGCTGTTTCTGAACATCGTGATCCATTAGATCCAATGTTTTCAGAATATGTTGCCGAAGGCATTGAGAGCCTGGTGCCGTTTCGAGGCGCCCTGGGCGAGACCATCAATGAATTATTAAGTGGTTTACGTTCAGGCATGAGCTATGCTGGCGCGGCCACGATCAGCGACTTCTGGCAGCGGGCAGAATTTGTCCGTCTGACCAGCGCGGGTCAGCGCGAAAGCCTGCCTCATGGTCGCGACTGGACTGATTAGAACCTCTATGAAAATTGGAATTGTTGGCTTGCCTAATGTGGGCAAGTCAACGCTTTTTAAGGCCTTAACCAAAAAAACAGTGGACTGCGCCAATTATCCTTTTTGCACGATTGAACCCAATGTGGGCGTGGTCGCGGTTCCAGATGAACGTCTTGATAAATTAGCCGCGATTTCACGATCGGAAAAAATCATTCCGACCGTGATTGAATTTGTGGACATTGCTGGTTTGGTGCGAGGCGCTCATCAGGGAGAGGGTTTGGGCAATCAGTTTTTGTCGCATATTCGCGAAGTGGACGCCATTGTCGAGGTGGTGCGTATTTTTAAAGATCCTCAAGTGATTCATGTGTCTGGGGCTCTTGACCCTAAAAATGATATTGAAATCATCAGCTTGGAATTGGTGATGGCTGACCTAAAAACCGTGGAGCGGCGCTATGAAGAAGCGTCGAGTCAAGCCAAGGGTGGAGACAAGGAAGCAATTCGGTTAGAGGTTTTGCTTAAAAAAATAAAACAAGCCTTGAATCAGGGTCAATGGGCCAGGGGAATGATCTCTGAAGGCGAGGCGGTCCTGATTCGTGATTTACACCTTTTAACCATGAAGCCGGTGCTCTATCTTTTAAATGATGATGAATCCTTGAGTCAGGCTGGACAATTTTCCGAACTTAAACCGCAGATTATTGTCTCGGCTAAGATTGAGAGCGAGTTGGTTGATTTGACCCCAAGCGAGGCCAGGGAAATGATGATCACTCTTGGTTTGAAAGAGTCTGGTCTGGACAAATTGATCGTGGCCAGTTATCAACTCCTTGATCTGATCACTTTTTTTACGAGCGGCCCCAAAGAGACACGGGCTTGGACAGTCAGGCGCGCCACTCGAGCACCCCAGGCGGCAGGCGTTATTCATTCTGATTTTGAAAAAGGTTTTATTCGCGCCGAGGTTATGGGCTGGCAGGATCTTGTTTCTTTTGGTGAAGTTGGGGTGCGGGAACGCGGTCTTTTGCGCCTCGAGGGCAAGGAGTACCAAATTCAGGATGGTGATGTGTGTTATTTTCGGTTCAGTGTTTGAGATTTGAGAGATAGATTCTATAAAAAAAGCTGTCGCGGAGACAGCTTAGAGCGGTTGAAAGGCGGCTCGTGGTTCGGATTGTTCTTGGGAAGGAGCTGGGCAACGATCAAGAAGCGCCTCCCAGCGGCCAAGATCTACTTGGTTGACATAGACCAAGGCGTCATCCCGGAATTGAACAAAAAAGCTGAATTTGCCGCCCGCGCAAAACACTTGCCGCTCGGTCCGGAAACTTTTGTGGTGCCGCACAACAGATGTGACGGCAAACCCGGCTTGATCAAGCCGGCTGATAAGTTCCTGGACTGATGAGGCAATCGAAACAAAGGTCCACGGCGATGAGACTCTCTGGACCACCCTCTCCATTTTTCCTCCTATCCGATCAGGTCGCGGTAATAGTCAATCTCTCCCTGAACAATTTGCGGGTCAATATCGCGTTCGACCATTGACCATCCTTCCTCAAAGACCCGCACCTTGTCAAGGATCTCCGGAGCCCATTGAACCGACTTATTAGCCAAGCCTCGCAATTCATTGATCTTAGCGGCTAGTTCTTCTTGCCGCGCGCGCCAAGAGGCGAGTTCGGTTTCATATTCAGTTTGTTTTTCATTCCTGGCCAGAGCGGTGACCTCCTGGGCCACTTTTTTTCTAGCCTCGAAAAGCGCTTCTTCCAGCTGGTATTTTTCTTCGGCGGAAAAAAAGAATTCAAAGTCTTTTTGGCGCAAGACTGTTTCCAGACGACCATTTTCGCCGGCCGAGGATTGATATTTGGCCAGAAGCGCGGGGTCAAGATGTTCGCGAAAGTAAGCCTCTTGTTTATCTGAACCATAACGTTCGCGCATGGTTTTATCAGTCTGACGATAAGGCCAGGTGGTTCGGCCGATTTCAATCAGGCTGGCCAAAATTTCACCTTCACTCGCTTCTGGTCCGGAAAGGAGGGTATTAAATTGAGAAACTAAATTATGTCTTAACTCCGAAGGAATAAGGGGCGGCAAGTGATCAAGAGCGATTTTTAATTCTTCAAGCAGGGCCTTGGATTTTTTGGGCATAGGGATTAATCAATGGGCAAGTCAAGCGGTCGGGCCGCCAGGCCGGCGGCTCGTTCACTTTCTCGAGAGGCGGCTTTTTTGGCGGCTGTCGCCGCTGCTTGAGCCGCTTGTTTTTCTTCTTCCCGCGCGCGTTCAGCGCGGTAAGCGGCCAAGAGTCGCGTTTTGGCGGTTTCCCGAAATTTTTCTTTGCGGGTCTCTTCTTTTTCTTTTTTCTCTTGGCGCCGCAGTTCAGTCAAGGACATCTCTGGTTTTTCCTTGGGTTTGATTTCAAATTTTTTTTGCGCGGCTCGGATCACGCCGACTGGCCGCAGGGAGGCGCCCAGGACGCCCTCTTTTTGCAGGGTTTTTAAGGCGCCTAGGACCTGTTTGCGGGTCAGGGAACGATAAAGCGAAATCCCCTTTTGCCGCAGGACATCCTTGGCCGCGTTAGGCAGGGAGGCGCGTCTGGCCGCGCTGATCACGATTTTCTTAAATTGTTGCGGGGTAAATTTCTGGGCCATACCTTGATATTATACTTGACTTCTTCGGAGACCTCAATTAAACTACCAACACTTATGAAATTAAATACCAAAACCAAATTGGCTAAGAAAAAAGAGGATTCGGTCTTAGCGCGGCTGCTGGTCGAATCTGATTTTTTGCAGATTCCCAGACCCGGGGAGGTGATTCGCGGTCGAGTGCTCTCGGTCTCTAAAAATCTTGTCCGCCTTGATCTTGATGGTTATCGGCCCGGGGTGGTGCGCGGGCCAGAACTTTCTGACGAGTCAGTTGATTTTCGTCATTTGAAATTAGGCGATGAGGTTGAGGTGATGGTCGTTGATTTGGAAAATGAAAACGGTGAGGTTGAGCTCTCCTTTCGTTTTGCCGGCGCTCGACGTTCTTGGGAGAAGTTAACCGCGCTGATGCGCGAGGGCACGGTCATCCCGGTCAAGATCACCGAGGCTAATAAAGGGGGGTTAACGACCAAGCTTCATAACCTTGATGGTTTTTTGCCGGTTTCCCAGCTTTCACCAGAAAATTATCCGCGTGTTTCCGGGGGTGACAAGCAAAAGATTTTTGAAAAACTGCGCAGCTTTGTTGGCAAGACTTTAAATGCGAAAATCATTGATGTTAATGAGGCGACGCAAAAGTTGATTGTTTCGGAAAAAGCGGTTTGGGAAGAGGCTCAACGCGATGTCATCTCTCACTACACGGTGGACGAGGTGGTGGAGGGCGAGGTGTCGGCCCTGGCTGATTTTGGCGTCTTTATTAAATTTGGCAATCCCGAAGAGGGCGGGCCGCTCGAGGGTCTGGTGCATATTTCAGAAATCGCTTGGCAAAGAATTGATCATCCGCGGGATGTCTTAAAAGTCGGTGATCAGGTTAAAGCCAAAATTATTGGGCTGGAGGGGCCAAAGATTTTTTTGTCAATTAAGGCCTTAGTCAGCGACCCTTGGAAAAACATTGGCGAACGGTATCAAGTTGGACAAGTGGCGCGAGGCAAGGTCCTCAAGGCCAATCCCTTTGGTTTTTTTGTTGAACTTGATCCGGAGATTCATGGTTTGGCTCATATTTCTGAACTGGATGATAAACCAGTTCGTGATTTGGACGAGATCGCCAAGCCGGGTGATATTCTTGAATGGCGCATTGTCTCAATTGAACCAGAACAGCATCGTTTGGGTTTGTCCTTGAAGGCCTTAAAACAAGAGCCGGTTGAAACATTGGTCGAGGCGGATCCAAATTAAAAAAACCGGCCTGGGAGAGGCCGGACGATGCTCCTGATGTTAGTTTTACTTTTTGCGTCTAGGGCAAAACCGACAGGGATCAAGACCATGATCATCAATGACCGCTCCCTGGGGGTCAATCACATGAAGCGGCGGCTGATCAGTCAGCAGATCCCTGGTCCATTTGCTCAAGGAGATTGGTCTTTGGCCGGCGGCAAAATGAAAATACCAAGTCCAGCGCCAGCGTCGGTTGGGCAAACGGTAGACAAACCGCGCTCGATCGATCACCTGGATTGGAATCATCCGTTGATCAACCAAGCCGGAAAGCCCCAGCAGTTCAGTTAGGATCAAGGCCTCGGGCTGGCGAGGGTCTTTGATTGTTTTCGTCGCTTGTTCCCTGGCTCGATCTTGAGCCAGAACCAGGAACTCGACAAACTGGTCGCGGAAGGTTTGGGCCGGGCGGGCATCTGCTTGGTCATAGACTCGACCGCCAAAAGTTCGCAAGATCAAGAGCGAGGCGGCCAATTCGTGGGCTAACAAATAATCAACTGATGGTTCAGTTGATTTTTTTGGGATCGAATCTAGAAGTTCGCGGTCGCGCCGCTCGAGATCTTGACCGAAATAGAAGTTCGCTTCGTCAATCGCCCGCCAGAGCGAGAGAGCGATGGTGTTCTCGACCCAGGCATCGCGATCACTGGCCGCTAGTGAAGAAAGACCAAGACGAGGCGCTCGATCCAGGCGCAATCGTCGCGCTATCTCCCGCAGTTCAGGCCCAATGTCTAGGACCGAACCACCAAGGTCCAGGTTGACCCAATCCAGTGTTTCTTGGCAGTTGGCCAGACATTTGAGGACTCGGCTGGAAGATTGTCGGACAATCATCGGCCCAGACCAAATCTTCAATTGGCGCCGGAGCTGACGGGACACTTTTTGGTTGGCAAAAGGCGCCCAATGCTCGCGCACGATTTTTTGAGCCGGGAAATCAGCCGGCCCCTGGGTCAGTCTTTTCCGCATTTCCTGCCCCCTTTCAAGGACCTGAAGTTTACCATATCAATAGAATCAAGGAATTGTCAAGACTGCTTGAAACAAAAAACCGACCTAGGATAGGTCGGAGAGAGGGTTGGCTAGTAGAGTCTAGCCGTGGCTGCCAGCGCGGCGAGAAAACTCGAGCGCCTCGCCCTTCTTCAGGATGTAGCGGTTCGTGACCTTGCGTTGGCCCACGCGCGCCGTGGATTCATCGGCGATGTTCAGATCGGCTTTGAGAGCCGATCTGATCTGCCCCACGGTCTGACCAACATAGGCCGCCCCATCCATCCGCGAGGCCCCAGAGGTGATCTGGGTCTTCTTCTCACGGCTCGTCAGGGCTTTCTTCGTCCGGGGTCTCGGCGATCCGGACTTCGCCTTCTTCGTGGCCATTTGTTTCTTCCTCCTCTTCGCGCGCTCCTCCGGGCGCGCGTTCATAGGTGGTCACCTCGCCAGTCCTGATATTGCACCAAAGCTCGCCAAAGGTCAAGCGACCGCGGTGAGCAGCGTAGAAAACCGAGAGCATATGCCCGGCAACCACCTGATTGGTTAGGTACAGTTGGGGCACGACTTGAGCTTGATCCAAGCAAGATGGATCAGCGGGCAAGACATCTTCTGCCCCGGCGATTTCCGGATGATATTCCGTGATCGGGGCGGTTAGGTCTTGACCGTTCTTTCGGTGATGGATGATCACTGTTCCCACTTCGCCCAAGGACTCTTCTTCCACTCCTTCATTACCGCCCGAGATGAGCAGAATGTTTTGGAGTTTTTGGGCGCGGACTGAAGCCAATCGTCGGGTGGCGTGGTTGTCCGGCGCGAGAAAAACCACGGTTCCCTCGGGGATCAACTCATCCACATTGTCTTCGTCCAGATGTCGAGACACTGGCTCAAAATACAGACGTGGAAAGGCGTCATGCAGTTCCTCGGCCAGGACCCGAGCCTTGTTGCCCAAGCGGCGGAATCGCTGTCGTTCGGCCTTGCGCGGCTCAAAAACACCGCCGTCAATCAGCCGGACCCGACTGTCTGGTTCTTGGAAATTCAACCAGTGGCAAACTGAACGGACCAGTGGGCCGCCAATGCCACCCAGTCCCACAAACACATAAAGATGAGCCATGACCTCATTACCTCCTGTTTTGAGAACCATGACTGGAGGATGGCGCCAGGCTGCCTGGTAGGCTGCCCAAGCCTCGGCTTCAGGCGAGTCTGGAGAGTAGCTGCTCTTGGGGTCAAAGATTCGGAAGGATTTTGGCAGACGTTTTTGATTTTGACGACTCGGACCCTCAAAGAGCAGGTTTGGATCAACTGGAAAACTGCGGCCATCAACCGCCACTCGAGCATGGACGCTGGGAAAGGCGCTCATCACTTCTCCCAAAGTGATGTGCAGACCATCTTCCTCTTGTTCATTGATCAGATCAACTGATGATTGGCAGGCCCAGCCAGCCCCATGACTATGGATCGTGCCGACCCGCAGACAATCGCGCGGCGTGGCCGGCACCAAGTAGTAGCAGAACAGACTATCGAGAGAGGCATAAGTCAAGGGAATGCGGAAGGTAAAACATTCTTTGACTTCATGCCAGTAGAGCTGGGCCTCGGCTTCAGCCTTATACCTTTGCCAGACTGTCTGAAAGATAATCAGGAGAGATCGGAGCAGACCTTGAGGAATAGGCTTGGGCAGATGAAGACGGATTTGCTCCTCATGTCTATACAGCCGATCCGCGTATCTTTCCAGTTCAGCTAGGGTCTTGCTCACCACTGGCGGCGCCTCGCCCAATCGGATGGAAGCAGTGAAAAGTGGATTGCGTTTGACTCGAAAGACACCATTGCTGGCAATCAGATAGGCGAGGTCATCAGTTGGCCGAAATTCCCGTTCGGTCTTCCAAAAGACTCTCATCACCTAAGGCCCTCCAAGAAAGAGGTTAGAGAGTTCGGGAAAATCAATTTCTGTTTTCCCAGTTGAGTCGCTGATCAGGTAATCAATGATTCTATCTAGGGTCAGACGAGTCTCCCACCACTTGGCTTGCAAGACAAAAAGGGGATTTCTCTCTGAAGCTGTTTGCCAGGCCAAAAAACTTCGGAGCCGTCTGTCCAGGGTTTTGCTTCTCCGATAGTAGTTAAAATAATCGTCTTGCATTTCATCTTCCAGAAAAGTGTCTTGCCAGAAGTGGGTCAACACCTGCTCTACGGCTTGGGCCAGGCTCAAGCCCGGCAGCAGGTAATCATGCTGGCAGACAAAATCAGGCTGGTGCGGATTTTTCGCCTTTCCTTCGATGTTAGGCAGGGGCGGGTAGAGCAGCTTGTCTTTAAGCGAGGCCAGGGGTTTGGTTCGAAAGTAAACCGAAAGATGGTTTAGGGCTAGTTGACCATTAGCATGGGCTGGCCGAATGAAACGAGGAATGAAGATCACATAGGGTAGGGCGAGCGTGAAGTAACCCCTTTCCTTTTTGTACCGAATACGAATGGTGCGTTGACCCGGAGGTTCTTCATAGACCAAGAGACATTGCTGACCCCAATGGGCGTAGAATCGCACGCCTGGACCTGGCAGAAGCGGTGAAGAAAACACCAAGGTTTGTCGCAGACGTTTGAGAAAGCTAGTCAGGGGAAGACGGTAACGGTTGCCCCAAGATGCCACACAAAAAGCCCAGTCCTTCTTCAGTAGAATCCGTGGACGAACCACGGGTCGATTTTTTTTCATAGCTCCTCCTTAAATTGTCAAAGACCCGATGAAAAACCCGCCCCTCCTCGTCCTGGTGAGGAAAGAGCGGGCCGGCGCGAAAGGCACGTGCTGATGACGCGGATGAGATTGCAGGCGCTGCGGCTGGGTTTCACTAGTGGTTCTCCGATCAAAATGACTTGACCTACAGAGGGGGATCCTCTAAGGGGCCCGGACATTTGGATCAGAGCAGTGATTGCCAGCGCTCTCACCTCTTGCTATGTAAAGGGAGATTTTTTCCGCGGTTCCCCCTTCTCGCGCGATGTCTCCGCTGGTATGCTGGATTAGCAGACGCTCCAAACTCGCCGTTTTCACGGCAGTTGGACTATCGACCGCACCGGTCGCAGGTTGGAGTCCACTCTCCAACTTGAGAGCACCCCGCTAAAAGACATCCATAGCCATTTGCGATTCTGCTTGCGCAGACACGACTACCCCACTTTTGGTCGTCACCCCGGGGTCGTCTTAGATGCCACGCCACCCGCACGCCGCCCTATCTTATCACCCTTTGACTGTCTGTCAAGTCATCCTATTTACATTCCGCCCTTCCTTATATATACTTCATCTTATGAAGTCAATTTGGAAAAACATCCTGGTCTATCTTCTTCTTTTGGCGGCGATTGGGGCGATTTTTTCGACCTTTAATTTACGGACTGGCCGACCCGAAAAGATCTCGATCAATGCGGTCGTGGAACGGATTGAAAAAGGCGAGGTGAAAAACATTGAGGTTGAGGAATCAAAATTACTCATTACTTTTAGTGATGATAAACAAGCGATCTCGATGAAGGAGTCGCGGGAATCGCTTTCCGAACTCTTAAGTCATTACGGCGTTTCGTCAGAAAAATTGCGCGGCCTCAAGGTGGTGGTCAAGGAGCCGAGCGGTTTTGGTTATTGGGCGAGTTTGCTTCTGCCGGTGGTTTTACCAGCCCTGATTTTGATTGCCTTGATTTATTTTATGATGCGCCAGGTTCAGGGCGCCAATACCCGGGCTCTTTCTTTTGGCCAGTCTGGCGCGCGCGAGGTGCCCAAGGATCAAAAAAATCGTATTACCTTTAAGGATGTGGCCGGCGTCAGGGAGGCCAAAGAAGAATTAATGGAGGTGGTGGAATTTTTGGCCAATCCCAAAAAATTCGTGGCCCTGGGCGCCAAGATCCCCAAGGGCGTTCTCCTGATGGGTCCGCCCGGCACGGGAAAAACTTTATTAGCCAGGGCTGTCGCCGGGCAGGCCAATGTTCCATTTTTTCATATCTCTGGTTCAGAATTTGTGGAGATGTTTGTGGGAGTCGGGGCGAGTCGTGTTCGAGATCTCTTTTCCCGGGCCAAAAAAAATGCGCCCTGTATTGTTTTTATTGACGAGATTGACGCGGTTGGGCGGCAGCGGGGGGCGGGTTTGGGCGGCTCGCATGATGAACGAGAACAAACACTTAATCAGATCCTGGTGGAAATGGATGGTTTTGATCCAACCGTGGGATTGGTTGTTTTGGCCGGCACCAACCGGCCAGATGTGCTTGATCCAGCGCTCTTGCGCCCGGGCCGGTTTGATCGCCGCGTCATTCTTGATCTGCCTGATTTGCGCGATCGCGAGGATATCTTAAAGATTCATGCCGCGGGCAAACCCCTGGCGCCTGATGTTAATCTTCGCCGTTTGGCTGAACGGACGCCTGGGTTTTCTGGGGCTGATTTAGCCAATGTCTTGAATGAGGCCGCGATTTTAGCGGCCCGGCGCAATAAAAAACGAGTGGAAATAACTGAATTATTTGAGGCCGTGGAAAAAGTGCTTTTGGGTCCGGAACGTAAGAGTCATATTCTTTCTGAACACGAACGGCGGGTGACAGCCTATCACGAGGGCGGTCATGCCTTAGTCGCTCATCAACTGCCCAATGCTGATCCGGTTCATAAGGTTTCGATTATTTCCCGCGGTCAGGCGGCTGGTTACACCCTGAAACTGCCGCTTGAAGATCGGCGTCTCCACGCCCGAGCCGAGTTTATTGACGATTTGGCCGTGATGCTCGGCGGTTTTGTGGCGGAAAAAGAAATTTTTGGCGATGTGACCACTGGCGCTTCTAATGATTTGCGGCAAGCGACACGACTGGCCCGCAAACTGGTCACGGAATATGGCATGTCCGAGGCCTTGGGTCCGCGCACCTTTGGTGAACGGGAGGAATTGATTTTTTTGGGACGCGAACTTCACGAACAGCGCGATTATTCAGAAAAAATTGCCGAGCAAATTGATAATGAGATTTCCAAACTCATTCGGGCCGCGCTCGAGACCGCCCGTCGGATTCTGCGCGAGGAGCGGACCAAGCTTGACCGAATTGTTGAATTATTATTGGAGAAAGAAACCCTGGAGCGTGATGAATTTGAAGCCCTTTTTGAAGAGCACCCCCACCTGACGCGCGAGATTCGCGAACGACGGGACTGGCCGCCGACCGGTTCTGGACTGATCACTGAAGAATCCAAATCAATGC
>CAZHKL010000006.1:14163-20023 GCA_964532695.1 uncultured Gammaproteobacteria bacterium
CCCAAACCCGCCACTCTTTAACTCAAATAAGGAGGAATATGAGTCATCATTCGTCTTTTTATCGAGAGATTCTAAAAAAAGCTTGGGGGTTGACCTGGACCCATAAAAAACTTTGGCTTTTGGGCTTTTTGGCTGGTTTCCTTCAGATCGCTAATGTTTTTGAGATTCTTTTCAAGACCTTTAACCGTCTGCCCGAGGGTGATTGGAATCTTTTGAGTTTTATGGAAAGAGCCTATCCAGGGGCTGCGTTGGTGCCGCTGGCCAGAATGTGGCCGATGAACTTTTTTCGATTGACCGAATTAAATTTTTGGCCCATTCTTCTCGTCTTGGCGGTGATCGCTTTTTTGATTTGGTTATTTTCTCTGGCCGAAGGAAGTTTGATGCTCGCCGCCAGTCGTCTGACCAAGGGCGGGCCAAATCTCCGTCTGCTTTTCAGCCGGGTCAAACCCTTGGCCGCTAGGATTGCCGGTCTCCATGTTTTAGCCAAACTCCTTGTGGCCGCCCTGCTCCTGGGCACTTCCCTGCCCCTTTTCCTTCTTGGCCAGACGACCGAACTCCAGATCTCGGCCTTGTCCTTTGTTCTTTTTTTGGTTTTTTTAACCCTGGCCTTGGTTGCTTCTTTAATGACGATTTTTGCGGTCGCGGGATTGGTTTTACGTCAGGAGAAATTTTTCCACGCCCTTCATCGAGCTTGGGAATTGACCCGTTCTCATTTTTTGGTCTCTTTTGAAACGGCCACGATTCTTTTTCTCGTTCATCTTTTGGCCGGATTTTTGATTGTCCTCGCGGCCTTGGTGCTGATTATTACTGTTTCAATTTTTGCTCTTGGCCTTTCCTTGGCTGGTTTTACGACCGGATCAGCCATCCTGATTTTTTCGGCCTATTTCTTGGTGATTCTTTTAACTTTTTTAGTGGGAGCCATTGTTTCCACTTTTCAGATTATCACTTGGACCCTGCTTTATGAACGTTTGCAAAAAGGCCAGGTCCGCGCCAAGCTCCTTCGTTTGATTCATTCCTTGCCCAGATTTTTTCATTATGCCTGATGAGGATTTGCCGATTAGTGTTACCCCGGAAGAAAAACTCGCTGAAAAGATACAGGAAATGGAACTGGCGGCCAAGGAGCGCGAGGTTCAGATGAAGGCCGCGGCCTTGGGTTTGCCTTATATCAATCTTAAGGGTTTTCCGATTACGCCCGAGGCCCTGACTCTTCTGCCGGAAGAGCGGGCGCGAGATCTTCAGGTCATTCCTTTTTTTTACAGCGGTGAAGAGACGCGTCTGGGCGCCGCTAATCCGGCTCGGCCCGAGGTTCAGGAATTGCGTTATCAGATTGAAGAGCGCACTCATACTCGAGGCGGTCTTTATTTTATATCTCTGGAGAGCTTTAATCAGGCGGTCAAACTCTACGCCGTCTTGCCCAAGGTCAAGAAAATCGTTAAGGGGGTGGAAGTCCCAGCGGCGGAACTGGAAAAATACGCCAAAGAAATTACGAGCTTCCGTGATCTTCAGGCCAAAATCATTAAGGTGCCGGTTACGGACATCCTGACCATCACCATGGCCTCGGCTCTTGGGGCCCGATCCTCGGATATTCATATTGAAGCTGAAGAGGCTGATGTTAAGATTCGTTTTCGCATTGATGGCGTCTTGACTGATGTCGCCAAACTTGAACGCGACTCTTGGCCGCGCATTATCTCGCGCCTCAAACTTCTCTCGGGTTTAAAAATCAATATCACCAGTCATCCCCAAGACGGGCATCTGACTATTTTCTTAAAAGAGGAAAAAATTGATGTCCGTGTTTCCACTATCCCCACCTCTTATGGCGAATCCGTGGTCTTGCGTCTCTTGCGGCAGGCCGCGGTCGCTTTGGATTTTGAGAGTCTTGGTCTGCGCGGACGGGCTTATGAACAATTAAAACGAGAGATCGAACGGCCAAATGGTTTGATTATCACCACTGGCCCAACCGGTTCCGGGAAAACAACCACGCTTTACGCGATTTTAAAGAAACTTAACGCGCCTGATGTCAAAATCATCACCTTGGAAGATCCGATTGAGTATAAGGTTGAGGGTTTGAATCAAAGTCAAATTGATCCCAGCAAGGATTACACCTTTGCCAAGGGGCTCCGTTCAATTTTGCGTCAGGACCCGGATGTGGTGATGGTGGGCGAAATCCGCGATTTGGAAACCGCGGATATTTCCATTCAGGCCGCCCTAACCGGTCATTTAGTGCTTTCGACGATTCATACCAATGACGCGACTGGCGCCATTCCTCGTTTTTTGTCGATGGGGGTGAAGCCTTTTCTCTTGGCTCCGGCTTTGAATGCGATTGTTGGTCAAAGGCTCGTGCGTCGGATTCACGAAGCCTGCAAGACGGAAGATAAATTGGAACCGGAAACACAGGAACGAGTCAGAAAAGTCTTAGCTGATTTGCCGGCTGATCTCAAGCGCGCGATCAAGTTTGAGGAACTTGCTTTTTGGCGCGGACAGGGTTGCTCGGCCTGCGGCGAACTGGGCTATCACGGTCGAATCGGGATTTATGAGGTCTTGATTAAAAATCCAGAAATAGAAAAATTAACCCTTTCCGGCAATCTTTCTCAATATGATATGGCCGAGGCTGCCAAGCGAGCGGGAATGATTACCATGCTCCAGGATGGTCTGCTCAAGGCGCTGGACGGGATTACCAGCGTGGCCGAGGTTTTAAACGTGGCGGGTTGAAATGATCCGTTCGATTGGCTGTTGTCCGTGATGAAATTTGATGGAGAGGGTCTTTTTTATTTTTAATCCCGCGGCTCGTTCCCCCCATTCAATTAAAACCACTGTTTCCTTTTGGTTTAGATATTCGGACAGACCAATCGCTCGCAGGTCCTGGGCGTCCTTGAGCCGATAGGCATCAAGATGGAGGAGATTTTTGATTTTTGATTTTTGATTTTTGATTTTGTATAAACGTATTAGGGTAAAAGTGGGGCTGCGGATTGATTCCTTGATGCCGAACGCGCGCGCCAGACCACGGACAAAGGTGGTTTTGCCCGCGCCTAGTTCTCCTCTTAAAAAAATCGTTTCACCACCCTTAAGTTTTTGCGCCCAAGCGGCCGCCCAAGCCATGGTCTCGGCTTCGGAGCGGGAGATAAATTTCATAAGGTTAGATTTGGATCAGCCTTGATCTTTGACCAAGGGACAAATTTTTTTTGTTGAGCGTAAAGAGCGCCAGCCGCGGCAATCATGGCCGCGTTGTCAGTAGTGTAATCCAGTTGAGGAAGTGAAAGAGAGATGGCCGGGAATTGAGAGGTCAAAATTTGACCGAATTGCTCGCGAAGCCGGTGATTAGCCGCGACCCCGCCGCCCAATAAGATAGTTTTCACTTGATATTTTTTAGCCGCCCGAATCGTTTTGCCCACCAGAACATCAACTGCGGCTTGTTCAAAACTCGCGCAAATATCGGCTATTTTGACCGCGGGTGTTAAATGATTTTTTTTAAGGTAATAGAGCACCGCGGTTTTGAGACCGGCGAAGGAAAAATCAAAGTTTGGAGAATCAATCATCGGCCGAGGAAAATCAATTGCTTGCTGGTCGCCCCCCTCGGCTAATTTGGAGATAATTGGTCCGCCTGGATAACCAAGATCAAGCAAAGCCGCCACTTTATCAAAGGCCTCGCCGGCCGCGTCATCGCGTGTTTCACCGATCACCTCATAAGCAAGATGCTTTCTCATTAAGACGAGTTCAGTGTGGCCGCCACTGACGATCAAACATAAAATTGGGAAAAGTAATTCTTTTGGTGGTCGGTCAAGCCAGTTGGCGTAAATATGTCCCTCGAGATGATTAACCGCTATGAGTGGTTTTTGTAAAGAATAGGCTAGCAGGCGGGCTGTCTCAACTCCAACGCGGAGGGAGGTGATCAATCCCGGACCAATGGTGACCGCGATGAAATCAAGGCCGATTGGCGGTTTGTTTTTTTTGACCTGAAGCGCCTGTTTGAGAACGGGAATAATATTTTCCAAATGAGCGCGAGCGGCCACCTCTGGCACCACCCCGCCGGTGGCGGCGTGAAGATTAATCTGCGAAGCCACGACATTGCTTAAAACTCGGAAGCGCCCTTCTTGATACTCGATGAGCGCCGCCGCTGTTTCATCGCAACTTGTTTCGATGCCTAAAATTTTCATGATCATTATTTTTCACCATCCCATCCCCCCTAAAAACAACTTTATTTTTTGTACCATAATACACAGTTGCGCGTCAACGTCATTTTATAAAAAACATCACCCGCGCGCTTCCGTGTTTCATTGGTTTGACTATTTCCATAACACCCGCTATATTAGCCCGGTCATTCCTCTCCACACAATCAAGCAACGAAAGGAACGGATCATGAGTGACATTGCTCCTTCTCAAATGATGCGTGAGGCAGTTGAGTCTCTGCGCCCCAGGCTTGGCGATCGTCGCCCCATGATCGGACTGGTGCTTGGCTCCGGACTGGGCGCCTACGCGGAAACCGTCCGCGATCCGATCTCGATTCCCTACGGCGACATCCCGCATTTCCCGGCAGTCAATGTGGCCGGACACGCCGGAGTACTCTGGTGCGGGAAGATCGGAGAGCAGACAGTTGTCGCGCTTCAAGGTCGAGCCCATCCGTATGAGGGCTGGCCCATGTGGCAACTGGTGCATCCGACACGCACCATGATTGGTCTCGGCTGCAGAGTCATCATCCTCACCAATGCCGCCGGCTCAATCAATCCGGACTTCCGTCCCGGCAACCTGGTGCTCATGCGCGACCACATCAACTTGCTTGGGGACAACCCGCTCAAGGGCCCCAATGATGACAAACTTGGTCCACGATTCCCAGATATGACCGAGGTGTACTCGCTCCGCTTGCGCGTTCATGCGACTGCATGTGCGACATTTGTGGGTCTCGAAGGTCGCGACACCGCGCTTGCCCAGTTGGGTTGTGAAGGCGTGTATACGGCCATGGCTGGGCCAAACTACGAAACCCCAGCAGAGATCCGTATGCTGCGCGCGCTGGGCGTGGATCTCGTGGGTATGTCCACGGTGCACGAAGCGATTGCCGCGCGGCACATGGGCGCCGAGGTCCTGGGGATTTCGTGCGTGACCAATCTTGCGGCCGGCATCTCGCCCACCCCGCTTTCACACAACGAAGTCGAGGCCGCGGCTATCGAGGCCAAGCCGCGGTTTACCGCGTGGCTCACCGAGATCATCAGCCGACTCCCGCAAACTGCCTAACTGTACAACTGTACATCAAGATGAGCGTCAAAAACGCTCACGGATAAGGGGGTTTTGCGCTGCCACTGGTCACAGGACTGGTCGCGGCGCTTTTTTTTTGTTATCTGCTTGCATCCGCCCGTTGGCCGACTACCATCACCTTCCAAGAAATTTTAGTAGCTCGTCCTTTGTTATGCCAAGAATACGAAGATTGTTAAGACAGATCCGAAATCCCCCCATATTGCTTATGCGCCAGCTGGAACCTGAACCGACATCAATGAATGCTCTACTACTTTTGGAGGCTCAAAACCGCATTTATTTTTTGTCCAGCCAAGATCTTTCAAGACATTTTCAAGCGTCCCCATTTCTATAAGCTCCTCAAAAAGTGTTTCGACTGCTTCAACAAACATCCGCTTCGCCTCTTTTTCGGTCTTTCCAGTTGAAGATAAATCCAAGGCCGGGGTGTAAGCTACAAAAGAATCACCCTCACGGAAAATTGTCACCGGTAATGAATAGGAGATATTTCGATCCATACAACATCACTATACCAAGCAACCTCGCTCGGCATCGCTCCGGCTTTCAAATCCCGACGCGGCGCAAGCAGTTGCGCCGCTTTGTATGGTCATACCAATACAAAACTAAACGGTTTTTCAGAAGC
>CAZHKL010000007.1:0-19846 GCA_964532695.1 uncultured Gammaproteobacteria bacterium
CGGTTTCCGTGGGCGTGATTTCTGGTTTGGGCCGCAATATTCAAGCCGGCGGCGGCGGTTTGGGCGGCAAGATTGAATCGCTTGAGGGTTTAATCCAGACTGACGCGGCTATCAATCCGGGCAATTCCGGCGGTCCGCTCGCTAACACCAAGGGCGAGGTTATGGGGGTGAATGTGGCCGTGGCCGGCGGAGCGCAAAATATTGGTTTTGCCATTCCCATCAATATCGCCAAACCAGTCGTGGAGAGTGTCAAACAATATGGTCGGATTGTCAGACCATTGCTCGGTGTGCGTTATGTTTTGATCACACCCGAGTTTGCCCGGAAAAATAATCTGTCAGTTGACCACGGCGCGCTTCTCGTGGCTGGTGACAATGAGGCCGCGGTCTTGCCGGGCAGTCCGGCCGAGGCCGCTGGTCTCAAGGCGGGTGACATTATTTTGGAAATTGATGGCCTAAAAATTGATGAACGTCATTCCCTAGCCTCATTGATTACGAGCCGCCAAGTCGGCCAGACGATTCGTCTTAAGTATTTACGCGACGGCAAAGAACAGACCATTTCCGCGGTTTTAATCGAATGGAAACAGTAGCCTATGGATCCGAGTTCAATCAAATTGGCCCGGGGGACGCAAATACCCGAAGAGGTGCATGAGCACGCGGTTTTGAAATTCCCGCCGGGGTTTCTCTGGGGCACGGCCACTTCCGCTCATCAGGTTGAAGGCGGCAATGACAAAAATGATTGGTGGCTTTGGGAGCAAGACCAGAAACATATTGCCGAGGGAGCGCGAAGCGGCGCGGCAAGCGGGCATTATGAACGTTTTGAGTCGGATTTTGCTCTGGCCAGAACCCATCATCAAAACGCTCATCGCCTTTCTCTGGAATGGAGCAGGCTCGAACCGCAAGAAGGGGAATGGGATGTTCATGAATTAGAACATTATCGGCAGGTTCTGCGCGCGGTCAAGGGTCAATTTTTCACGGTGATGGTCACGCTTCACCATTTTACTTTGCCCCAATGGGTTGTCCGGCAAGGCGGCTGGGAAAATCGTCAAACAGTTCGTCGTTTTGTCCGTTTGGTGGAATGGGTGGCTCGCGAGTTGGGCGATCTGGTTGATCTTTGGGTGACGGTGAATGAGCCAATGATCTACCTGGCCCAGGGTTATCTTTACGGAGTTTGGCCGCCAGGCCAGAAAAGTCTTTTCGCGGCCGGCCGAGTTTTTTTTAATTTAAGAGCGGCCCACCGCGAGGCTTATCGCGCCCTGCACCGCCTGCTTGACGGTCGAGATCATAAGGTTCAGGTTGGGATTGCTCAAAATGTGATTTCCTTTGAACCCTATCGCCGACATCAGTGGGGCGATTTGCTTTTTGTCCGTTTTGCGGATTGGCTCTGGAATCATTCTTTTTATAGCGGCGCTCGCCGTTTCCATGATTTTATCGGCATTAATTATTATTTTCACTATCGCGTGGCTTTTTTGCCTCGCGATTATAGTCATTTTTTCTTTCAGGTGCGCAATGAGAATCGTGAGGTCTCGGATGTGGGTTGGGAGGTCTATCCGCCCGGCATCTTTCGAGTGATTCAGGATATGGCGGTTTATGAGAAACCGGTTTATCTGACGGAAAACGGCATTGCCGTGACCAATGATGATAAAAGAATTCGTTTTTTGATTGCTCATCTTAAAGAGGTTTATCACGCTATTCAGGCCGGGGTTCAAGTGCGAGGTTATTTTCACTGGTCATTGCTGGATAATTTTGAATGGGAAAAGGGCTTTGCTCCCCGTTTTGGTTTGGTTGAGGTTGATTATGCCACTCTGGAGCGCCGGCCGCGCCGGAGTTTGGAAATTTATGGAGAAATTGCCCGGGAAAATGGCCTCAAACATGATCTTTTGCGTTTCCTGGGCCATATGGTAAAATAGGCGCGTTGTTTTTAATTTATCCACATCAAGATCTATATGTCTGATCAAAAAGGATTGAACGCCCTGCCGCCCAAAACCGCTTTTATTCTTGGATTAGGAGGCGGGGTTTTGGGTTTGGGAACTCTTGGTTTTATTATTCTTTTAAGTTTGGTTCTGAACGGTGAGGGGGTAAAATTTACCTTGACGAATAAAAGCGCGAAAAAACCAGTTGTTTCAACTGAACAGGCCGCGCCGCCATCTCCTTCATCTGATCCATCGCCATCTCCAACTCGGGCGGCCGGCGAGGTTCCGCCCGTGACTGACCAGGATCATGCGCGCGGGGCCAAAAAAGCCAAGGTGATCTTGATTGAATATTCTGATTTTGAGTGCCCGTTTTGCAAACGTTTTCATCCGACGATGCAGCAAATTATCACTGCTTATCCCAATGATGTCCAATGGGTTCTTCGTCATTTTCCATTATCTTTTCATGCCAATGCTCAAGCCGAAGCCGAGGCCACGGAATGCGCGGCTGAACTGGGGGGCAATGATGTTTTTTGGAGTTATGCCGATAAAATTTTCGAACGCACGACCTCAAACGGCACAGGCTTTGCCCTGACTGATCTTGGACCATTGGCCAAAGAACTTGGGCTTGATGAAAAGAAATTTAATGAGTGTCTGGATTCAGGCCGGTACGCGCAATATGTTCGGGACCAGCTTAATTCTGGCGCGGCGGCAGGCATTTCCGGCACGCCAGGCACGGTGGTGATTGATTCAGATGGCAAATCTCAAATTATCCCTGGCGCCCTGCCCTTTGAGTCAATCAAACAGATAATTGATGGTTTGCTTTAAATGAGGGAGTGATCAGATGATCGAACCCGGGCATGATCTATGATTGTTTTGATTATTGGACTTCTGCTTGGTTTTGTCGCTCTGATTTTTTTAGTTACTAGTCGAGCGGGTTCGCCTTGGATGCCCACTAGTTGTCTCACTCGGCGGCAAATGTTGAATCTGCTTGATCTTAAAAAAGGAGAAATCCTGGTTGATTTGGGAGCGGGCGATGGTCGAATTTTGATTGACGCGGCTCGAAATTACGGAACCCGAGCGATTGGCTACGAGGTTAATCCCTTACTGGTTTGGGTCGGACGTTTGCGCGCGATCTTGGCCGGCGTGGGGGAACAGGTTGAGATTCGTCAGGAGAATTTATTTAAGGCGGACCTGACTGAAGCTGATGCCGTGACTATGTTTTTAATGCCCGCCACCCACGCTCGAGTGGCCGAAGAGCTTTTGCCTCAATGCCGATCCGGCACGAGATTTGTCTGTTATGCCTTTCCCTTGGGTGAGAGATTGCCTCAACAGATAATCAGAGCGCCTCGTTCCGGGCGGGCGATTTATCTTTATGTCAAATGAAATTGTTTTAGACATTGAGACCCAAAACACTTATCAGGAAGCCGGTTCTCGGGATAATCGTCTCCTCAAGGTTTCTTTGGTTGGGGTTTATTTTTTTGCCACTGATTCTTATCGCGCTTATTTAGAAAGCGAGTTGCCCAGTCTTTGGCCGGAATTAGAAAAGGCCAGTCGGGTTATCGGCTACAACATTAAGTGGTTTGATTGGCCGGTTTTGAATAATTACTATCCAGGGGATTTAGGCCAACTCGAGACCCTGGATATTTTGGAAAAAATTGAACAGCGGCTGGGTTTTCGAGTCAAACTTGACGCTGTCTCTCAAGCCACTTTAGGATTTGGAAAAATTGGTCATGGTCTGCAGGCCGTTGAGTTTTATCGAACCGGCGAGATGGAGAAGTTGAGGGCCTATTGTCTTCAGGATGTCCGGGTAACGAAAGAGATTTATGAATATGGTCTGAAACAGAAACGGATTTTTTTCCAAGATCATTTTGGCGGGCGAGTCGAGATTACGGTTGATTTTTCTCTGCCGCGGCGAGAAAAACAATTAGTGAATCTGACGATTGGTCTTTAATGAAGTTCAGGCAAACGATTTTCATTTAGCTTTGTCAAGCCCAACGTTTTTTGGCTCGAACAGGAGAAAAAATTCGTTTATCCACAGAGGCCTTACAAGATGTAGTGGTATAATAAGGAGGTGAAACACAAGATATAGTGTCTTGTGTGCTTGTCCACGAGGCTCTTTAATCTTGAGGAACATCCATTTTGTTTCCCATTTTTTATTTTTTAAAATTGCCTCGACTCTTTGATATGCTTCAAGATTCAAAAACCGCTTTTCCCAGCCAAGCTGGAGCTATTTCTCAATCCCAATCTAATTTTGTTAAGTCGGTTCGCAAACGGAACGGCGATATTGAGGCCTTTACCCCGGTTAAGCTGGCTCATTCGATTGAGCAGGCCCTTCGGGCGGCCGGGACCTATGATTTAGCCCTGGTCAACAAGGTAACGAGTTATGTTGTCGCTCGGCTGCATCATCGTTTTGATGGTCACACCGTGCCTTCGACCGAAGAGATTAGAACCGCCGTGATCCTGACCTTGATTGATCAGAATCTAGCCCACGCGGGCAAGCGATATCTGACCCATCGTCTCTTGGGCGAACGTCGGAAAATCAAAAGACCGTTCTATGGGTCGGGGATTAGTTTTGCTCGTTATTTTACCAAACCAGAGGTTCATCCCTTTGATGAGATTAAATGGGAACGGCGCGACGCTCGAATCACTAATGAAAAGGGCGAGATTGTTTTTGAACAAAAAAATGTTGAGGTTCCGTTTTTTTGGTCGCAGACCGCGACCAACATCGTTGCTCAAAAGTATTTTGCGGGCGCGGCCGGCACATCAGGGCGCGAGACCTCGGTTCGTCAGCTTATTTCCCGCGTCGCTCACACAATTGCTGATTGGGGAAGATTTGACGGTTATTTTGCCGCACTCGAAGACGCGGAATCCTTTGAAATGGAACTAACTTATCTTTTGGTTAATCAAAAAGCGGCTTTTAACAGTCCGGTCTGGTTTAATGTGGGCGTGCCTGACCGCAGTCAGCAATGTTCAGCCTGTTTTATCCAGTCGGTTCAGGATGATATGCATTCCATTCTGACCCTGGCCTTGAATGAGGGTATGCTTTTCAAATATGGTTCAGGCACCGGCACTAATCTTTCAACCCTACGTTCTTCCAAAGAATTTTTGAGCAATTCGATTAATCGTTCTTCCGGCCCGATTTCTTTTATGAAGGCTTATGACACGATTGCCGGGGTGGTGAAATCAGGCGGTAAGACGCGGCGCGCCGCCAAAATGGTGATTCTCAATGTTGAGCATCCGGATATTTTGAATTTTATTCGCTGTAAGGCTGAAGAAGAGAAAAAAGCCTGGGCCTTAATTGAGGCAGGTTATGACGGCACGATCACGGGCGAGGCTTATCATTCTGTTTTTTTTCAGAACGCTAATAATTCCGTGCGAGTGACTGATGAATTTATGCGGGCCGTGGTGGAAGACAAGGAATGGTGGACCCGTTATGTGCGGACGGGCGAGCCGTGCGAAAAATTGCGGGCCCGCGAGGTGATGAGAGAAATCGCTGAAGCAACTTGGCAATGCGGCGATCCTGGTTTGCAGATGGACACGACGATTAATCAATGGCACACAGCCAAAAACTCCGGTCGGATTAACGGCTCTAATCCTTGTTCGGAATATATGTACCTTGATGATTCGGCTTGCAATTTGGCCTCGCTCAATTTGATGAAGTTCCGAACTGAAATTGGAGAGTTTGATATCTCGGCCTTTAGAAAGGGCTGTGAGACGATCATTACCGCTCAAGAAATTATTGTCGGCAATGCCGACTATCCAACCCCGGCAATTGAGCAAAATAGTTTTGATCATCGTCCTCTGGGCATTGGTTATGCCAATTTGGGGGCGCTGATTATGGCCCGCGGTCTGCCTTATGATTCTGATCAGGGTCGGAATTATGCGGCTGCGATTACGGCTCTGCTTTCTGGTTTTTCCTATGCCCAATCAGCGCGGATGGCGGAAAAAATAGGAACCTTTTCCGCTTTTGCTGAAAATCGTGAGCCCATGCTTGAGGTGATGCGAATGCATCGCGAGGCGGCCGACAAGATTCCCGCCTCCGGCGCTTCGGAAGAAATGATTGAGGCCGCGCAGGCGGCCTGGGATGAGGTGGTTGAGCGCGGTTCGCGATCCGGCTTCAGAAACTCGCAGATTTCAGTGCTCGCGCCAACCGGGACAATCGCTTTTTTGATGGACTGCGACACGACAGGCATTGAACCGGACATTGCCTTGGTTAAATATAAGTGGCTGGTCGGCGGGGGGATGATTAAAATTATTAATCACACCGTGCCTGAGGCGCTTGCTCGGCTGGGATATTTGAACACCCAGATTGATGACATCATGGCTTATATCAACGATCATGATACGATTGAGGGCGCGCCGCATCTGTCCGAGGAGCATCTGGCGGTTTTTGATTGCGCTTTTAGGCCCCAGCGCGGCCGCCGGTCCATTCCTTATTTGGCTCATATTAAAATGATGGCCGCGGTTCAGCCTTTTATTTCGGGCGCGATTTCCAAGACGGTAAATATGCCCCAGGAATCAACACCCGAGGATATTACTCAAGCCTATCTCGAAGCCTGGCGCTTGGGGGTTAAGGCCATTGCCATTTATCGCGATGGTTCAAAACGTCAGCAGCCGCTCACGACTTCGCGGGAGCAGGATCAGAAAAAGAAGACGGTCGCGGCCGAACCAACCTCACCGCGTCGCCGCCGGCTGTCTGATGAGCGACGTTCCTTGACTCACAAATTTGCCATTGGCAATCACGAGGGTTATATCACGGTTGGGCTTTATGATGATGGCGGTCCGGGCGAGATTTTCATCACGATGTCCAAAGAGGGTTCGGTAATTTCTGGGCTGATGGACGCTTTTGCCACCTCGGTCTCGCTGGCGCTGCAATACGGCGTGCCGCTCAAAGCCCTGGTCAACAAATTTGCTCATATGCGTTTTGAGCCCTCGGGTTTTACCGCTAATCCTTCAATTAAAATTGCCAAATCTCTGGTTGATTATCTTTTCCGCTGGTTGGCCTTGAAGTTTTTGCCGCCCGAAGACCAGCGCACGATCGGTCTTAATCTTGATCAAGCCGAAGAAGGGACGAGCGTCATTGCGGCCCAAGAAGTGGCCGAGGCAATGATTCCCCAAACCACCCTTTTTGAGGCGCGTTCAGAAGAAGTAAAAACTGAAGGAGCAAATGCTCTGTCTGGTCTCTTGGCCACTTTTAATAACACGGCTGACGCGCCGATTTGTGACATCTGCGGCGCGATGATGGTGCGCAACGCCGCCTGTTACAAGTGTTTGAATTGCGGCGCCACTTCTGGTTGTTCATAAAATCAGCCCCGCGACCCTTTTCACGATCGTGAAAAAATTTTTCCGATCGTGAAAAAAATTTCACGATCGTGAAAATTCTATGTCTGTTCCTCGGTCCGCCGATCAGCCTTGGGGTTTGATTCAGGTCTTTACTGGAGGGGGCAAGGGGAAAACCACCGCGGCGTTGGGCACAGCGCTGCGAGCGGTGGCCCAGGGCAAAAAGGTCGGTCTTATTTATTTTGACAAGGGCGGGGCGCATTATTCAGAGCGAGAACTGTTGGCGCGGCGCTTTCCCGAGATTAAAATTGCGGCGACTGGTCTGGATCGGATTGATCCAAAGACTGGTCGCTTTCGTTTTGGAGTTTTGCCTGAAGATCGAGTCGAAGCTGATCGTGGCCTGACCCTGGCCAAGAAGTGGATTGGGGGCGGACAATTTGATCTGGTGATTTTAGATGAAATTAACTCGACCATTTCTTTAGGGATGCTCGAACTCGAGCCAGTGCTTGATCTCTTGCGGGCGCGGCCAAAAAATGTTGAAGTGATTTGTACGGGCCGCCAGATGCCGGAAGCCTTGGGGGAACTGGCCGATTTGGTGACCGAGATGAATTTGATAAAACATTATTTTTATCAGGGTCAGCCGGCCCGTCTTGGACTTGATTATTAATATGAAGGGTTTTCAAAAATTTCTCGGGGCGCTGATTTTTTTTGTCATTGGCATTTTATTGGGCTGGAGTCTGCCGCGCGAGACTCCTCCTCCCCTGGAGAGGGAAGATCAGGTGGCGGCCGTTGATCAGTCCATTGAGGAGATTAGTTTGATGTTTGATCAGGGCGGTGGAGTAATCAAAACCTATCCCCGGGTGCCCTTGACTGGAGGAGAAAGTCTTTTTGATTTAACCCAGAGAGTCGCGGTTCGAGAGGGGATGAGTTTTAAAAATGATCCGCCCGGTCAATATGGAATTTTGATTACAGAGATAGACGGCAAAAAAAATGGAACCAATGGCCAGTATTGGAGTTATTGGGTTAATAATCAAATGGGTGAAGTGGCGTCTGATGTTTACCGACTGAAGCCCGGCGATGTGATTGAGTGGAAATTCGTGAATCTAAAGTTTTGATGGCTATGCCTTGGTTGATCTTGTTTCTGTCAATTGTTGCTCTGGCCACTCGTCTCTGGCCGCATCCGCCCAATTTCACGGCCATGGGAGCCGTGGCGCTTTTGGCCGGCGCTTATCTGCCGCGACGAGAGGGAATTTTTCTGCCGCTGATCCTGCTTTTTTTGACTGATGCCCTGATTGGTTTTTATGAACCGCTGGTGATGTTGGGGGTCTATGTCAGTTTTACGATCGTCGCTTTTCTCGGTCAATGGATTAGAAAAAATAAAACGCCGACCACGATTTTTATTGGCGCGCTTTCGGCTTCAATTATTTTTTTCGCGATCACTAACCTTGCTGTTTGGGCTTTTACTCCTTGGTATCCCAAAACCCCGGCCGGACTTTACCAGGCCTATGCCCTGGCCGTGCCATTTTTTCGCAACATGCTTCTGGGCGATATTTTTTTTACGGTCTTGCTTTTTAGTCTTTGGGAAGTCGGTCTTAGATTTTTTCGCTCCAGGTGGACGTTTGGGCGAGCTTCTTCCTGACCTGATTTTCCGCTTCTTCGCGGGTCAGATCAGGTTCATTTTGCAGTAAAAATCCAACTTGATCGGCAAAAATTTCCTCGTAAGATTTGAGTTCATCAAGTTCATCCACGCAGTGACGACAAAATTTGTTTTCCGAATTCCCGGCCGCAAAATCAGCCGGATTTTTCATTTCAAGACTGCAGGAGGTACAGTAAGGCATAGAAACATCTTAAGAATAGCATAGGTTTGATCAGGATCGCAAGATGAAGTATTATATGCTTGCGTCAGGCAGGGCGATATTTGATGAACCGCGGCGCATCTCGATCTGATCGGGGCATAGCGAAGTGGCATCGCGCACGGTTCGGGACCGTGAGATCGGGAGTTCGAATCTCCCTGCCCCGATCAGGCAGAGAACAGTCTGAACCAGACAAAATTTAATCGGATATGTCTATACCAGAACATCTTGGCATAATTATGGATGGCAATCGACGGTGGGCGCGAGAGAAAGGATGGCCGACCTTGCTTGGTCATCGCCGAGGTTATGAAAAAATGAAAGAGGTGGGGGGATGGTGCCAGGAAAAGAAAATCAAGGTTCTGACTGTTTTTGCTTTTTCCCAAGAAAATTGGCAACGAGAAGCGGCCGAGGTTTCTTATTTGTTCGAACTTTTTTATGAAGCCCTGACCAAGGAGATTGAGGAGTATCAGCGCCGAGACATCCGGGTGCGGGTGATTGGCCGGATCGATGGCCTGCCCGCTAATGTGGCGGCCGCGGCTCGGGAGATTGCGGAAAAAACTAAAAATCACCAAGGCGGACTTTTGCAGTTAGCCATTAACTATGGCGGTCGAGCCGAGATAGTGGACGCCGTCCAAACCCTGGTTCGTTCTGGTCTCGCGGCTGAAGAAATAACTGAAGAGGTAATTGCTCGTCATCTTTATTCGTCTGATGTTCCGTCGCCTGATTTAATTATTCGAACCAGCGGTGAACAACGTCTTTCTGGATTTTTGACTTGGCAGTCAGCTTATAGCGAGCTCTATTTTGTGACCCATCATTGGCCGGATTTTTCGCGCTCCGATTTTGAGGCCGCTCTGAATTGGTACGAAAGTCGTAAGCGGCGGTTTGGGAAATAGTATGCGCGATTGGTCACGCCGCCATTTCCCGCTCCTGACTTGGGAGGTCCGTTTGCGTTTTCTGCGGATCATTTTTATTTTAGCCGCGGCCGCCATCCTTGGACGTCTTTTTATTATCCAAGTCCTTCGTTATGATTTTTACCGCGCTTTGGCCTTGGGTCAGCGGGAGATTTATCGCCAGCTTTTGCCCGAGCGAGGCGAGATTTTTGTGCTTGATCGGGCGGGCAAGCATTCGGCGCTCGCCACTAATGATGAACAAACCCTAGCCGCGCTTGATTTGCGGAAGATCAAAAATCCAACCACCACTGCCCGACTTTTGTCTGAACAGTTGGGTTTGGATGAATTAGAACTTAAGGCCCTGCTCGCGCGCGCGGATGATCCTTATGAGCCGTTGGTTCATCGTTTGCCTGACGCGGTGCGTGAGGTCTTGACCAAGCTCGAGTTGCCTGGTCTTTTGCTTTTGCCGGAAATGATCAGGGTCTATCCTGAACCAGACTTGGGCGGCCATCTGCTTGGGTTTTTGGGGGCCAGCTCAAGCGGCGAACTGGGCGGTCGTTATGGTCTTGAGGGTCATTATGACAAGGAATTGCGCGGCCAGCAGGGATTTTTAGCGGGTGAGCGTGATCCGGCCGGCCGGCTGATCCCCCTGGGCTCAAGCGAACTGAAAAACGCTGAAGATGGGTTGGATTTGATTTTGAATATTGATCGGTCAGTGCAATTTTTTGCTTGCGAACGATTAAAACAGGCCGTGGCTCGACACGGCGCGGCCGGCGGGGGAGTGGTGATTCTCTCGCCCAAGACCGGAGCGGTTTTGGCTCTTTGCGCCGTGCCGGATTTTGATCCCAATGTCTATAATAAAGTGGCTGATATTAATGTTTTTAATAATCCGGTGATCTTTAATGATTATGAACCAGGTTCAGTGATCAAACCGATTACCCTTTCGGCGGCGCTGGAGGCCGGCAAGATCACGCCGGAGACAACTTATCAGGATTCAGGCGGAGTAATGATTGGCTCGCATCTGGTTCGCAACTCTGATGGCCAGGCGCATGGCCAGGTCAATATGACGCGAGTTTTGGAAGAGTCGCTGAACACGGGCGCGATTTTTGCCATGCGTCAGATTGGCGGTGAGGTTCTGCGCGATTATTTTGAACGATTTGGTTTTGGTCGGCCGACGGGAATTGATTTGGATACGGAAGCAACCGGCAATATCAATTCCTTGCGCGAACGGAGCGAGATCTATTCGGCCACTGCTTCTTTTGGTCAGGGTATCACCGTGACCACCCTCCAACTCGCCAGCGCTTTTGCCGCTTTGGCTAACGAAGGTCGAAGAATGAAACCCCGGGTGGTGAAAACCTTAATCACTTCCCAGGGTCAAGAGATTCCGATTTTGCCCGAACCGCTCGGCCAGGTGGTCTCTTCTCGGACCGCTCGATTGATGGGCGCGATGTTGGTTTCAGTGGTGGAACAAGGTCATGGTCGGCGGGCTGGCGTGCCTGGATATTACATTGCTGGTAAAACCGGAACCGCTCAAGTGCCTAAAAAAGACGGTCTGGGTTATGAAAAGGATCTGACGATTGGCACTTTTGCTGGTTATGGTCCAATTGAGGAACCGATTTTTGCCATGGTTACCAGGATCGATCATCCGCGCGATGTGCAATTTGCCGAAAGTTCAGCCGCGCCGCTTTTGGCGAAATAACGCGTTTTCTGTTACAATACTATCAAATTCAGCCAACTCGTTAATTTATGAAAGAAATTCTTCAAAATTTTTTAGCTTTTTTGGCGCGGATGATTTTGAAGAAGTATAAACCGCGGATTGGGGGGATTACGGGGTCCGTGGGCAAGAGTTCAACCAAAGAGGCGATCGTTGAGGTCTTGGGTGAAAAATTCCATGTTCGCGGCAGTCCTAAAAATTATAATAATGAGCTGGGCGTTCCGCTGACAATCATTGGCGCCCTTTCCGGCGGTCGTTCGCTCTGGCGTTGGCTTTTGGTTTTGGGCCGGGCCGGGCGCTTGATTTTAGGCCGCGGGTCCTATCCAGCGATTTTGGTTTTGGAAATGGGCGCGGATCATCCGGGTGATCTGGCCTATCTGACTCGACTCGCCCCGCCCGAGGTCGGGGTGGTAACCGCTATTGCCGTGGTTCACACTGAATTTTTACGCGATGTGCGCGGGGTAGAAGCGGAAAAAAGCACTCTGGTAACCGTCTTGCCCCACACTGGTTTTGCTGTTTTGAATGGTGATGATGAGATGACGCGCGGCTTTATGGGCAAGACGCGAGCGAGGGTCATCACTTATGGTTTTGGCGAACATAATGATCTTCGGGCGATTGAGTTCACTTTGCAATATGAGATGGGCGGGGAGGGAAGGAAGGCTGGGGTTCTTTTTAAGATTGCCTCGTCCGGCAGTGTGGTTCCCGTGAAGATTGATGGCGTGCTTGGCCGTCAGCATGTTTATGCCGCCTTGGCCGGGGCCGCCGTGGGAGTGGCTTTTGGATTGAATCTTGTTGAGATTGCCAATGGTTTGACTGATTATGAACCGCCGCGCGGGCGAATGAGCATCCTGCCTGGCATTAAGGGCACGACTTTGATTGATGATACTTATAATGCTTCACCGCGGGCGACTCATGAGGCTCTGGAAACAATTCGGGCCGTGAATTTACCCGAGAATGGGCGGCGCATTGCTGTTTTAGGCGAGATGAAGGAGCTGGGCGCTTACGCGGAAGCTGGTCATGAAGAGGTTGGGCGGCGAGCCGCCGAGATAGGGATTGATTCTTTGGTGACGGTTGGCGAGTTGGCGCGCGATATTGCGCGGGGCGCGCGGGAGGCGGGTCTGGCCGCGGATCGGATTTATGAATTTATGGATCTGGGAGAAGCTGGTCGTTTTGTCCAAGATCGTCTTCGGACCGGCGATGTCGTGCTGATTAAGGGCTCGCAAGCCGCGCGAATGGAATTTATAGTTAAGGAATTGATGGCTGAACCATTGCGGGCCAAAGAGCTTCTCGTTCGTCAGGATTCAGAGTGGATTTAAAGGTCAGAATGTGATAAACAAAGTTTTGGGGTCCCATCGTCTAGCCTGGTCCAGGACACTGCGTTCTCAACGCAGGAACCGGGGTTCAAATCCCCGTGGGACTACCAAGCGGCGCAACTGCTTGCGCCGCGTGGGGATTTGAAAGCCGGAGCGATGCCGAGCGAGGTTGCTGTGAGCGAGGCCGCGAGAAGAGGGCCTGAATGCATGAGGAAGTGAACTGCTTCACTTCCGAAAGCATGAAGGCGGGTGGCACGATGTTCGCTTGCGAACCGTGACACCCGGGAACACGACCGAGTGAGCGGAAGCGAGCGAGAGTTGTGACCAAATCCCCGTGGGGCTACCAAGCGGCGCAAAAAAAATTTTATCTATCTATGTCGAAAAAAGGAGTTTCCGCCATCTCTAAAAAAACTGGAGCGAACTTATTAGTTGATTGTCTTGAAGCGCATGGCGTTAAATATATCTTTGGCGTTCCCGGAGCTTCACTTATGCCCATTCTTGATGTGCTCCACGATCGTGGCCCGGAATTTGTGGTTTGTCGCCATGAACAAAACGCCGCCTTTATGGCCCAGGCCTGGGGTAGACTCACTGGCAATCCCGGTGTCTGTATCGCCACTGTCGGCCCGGGCGCTACCAACCTAGTGACTGGCGTTGCCACTGCCACAGCTGACCGCGATCCAATGGTGGCGCTCACCGGTCAAACTCAGCGGGCTCATCGGTTCCAAAATCGTCATCAAAATATTGATGCTGCCGCCCTGTTTGCGCCCATCACTAAATGGAGTGTGGAACTTGAGGACACGGCCGCCATTCCCGAAGCAGTGGCGCAGGCTTTTCGCACCGCCCTTGCTCCACGCGCCGGGGCAACACATCTCGCTTTCCCTGCCGATATTCTCACTGGCATCACGACCGGAAAGCCACTCGTGCGTCTTCCTGATTTCAAAGAAAACGAAGAGGTATACGATGAAAAATTAACCCATGTCGCCAAGCTTATTCTTCGCTCAAAACGGCCCGTTGCCTTTCTTGGTGTTGGCGCTTCTGATCAAAAATCAACCGATGCGGTGCGGGCATTCCTGAAAAAAACTGGCATCCCAGCAGTTGGAACCTTTGAAGCAGCCGGGGTCGTCGGACGCGAACTAGTCGGACAGTTCTTAGGACGTGTCGGGCTGGCTGTGGAAGAACCAGGCGATGTGGCTCTGCGCGAGGCTGATGTTGTTATCACCATTGGTTATGATGTGATTGAATACGCCCCCTCAATGTGGCCCACCAAAGCCTCTATCGTCCACATCGACCGTATCGCTCCCGGCGTGGACGCGGAGTATGCTCCCACAGCAGAACTCATCGGCAATATTTCTGCGATTTTAAAACGTCTCCAATTTTATCTGAAAAATAATCGCTGGAGTTTAACGAAAAATGAACGAACTGCCCAACAAATTCTGCTTACGGAACAATCTCGCGGTCTCACTTATGGTGGTAAAAAGATTCACCCTGCTCGCCTTGTTGCGGAAATCCGTCGGGCCTTGAACGATACCGATATTGTCATTTCTGATGTTGGCTCGCACCAAGTATGGCTCGCGCGGGAATATTTTACCTTTGAACCAAAGACGCTTCTCTTTAGCATGGGTTTTCAAACCATGGGTGTGGCCCTTCCTTGGGCGATTGCCGCTCGCCTCGCTGAACCAACCAAACGCATTGTCTCGTGTTCCGGTGATGGCTCATTCCTTATGAGTGCCATGGAATTAGAAACGGCCGTGCGACGGAAACTCAACCTTGTCCTTATTGTCTGGCGCGATGGCAGTTACAACTTAGTCGAAATTCAGCAAATAATATCCCATGGTCGCATCTCCGGCACTAAATTCGGCAACCCAGACATCGTCAAATATGCTGAGGCTTTTGGCGCCACTGGAATGCGCGCCTCCTCGCCAGATGAAATTGCTCCGACGCTTGCTAAAGCGCTTCGCCTGAAAGGCCCAGTCATCATCGATGTGCCGGTCGACTATCGCCATAATGTAGGACTTCTTGGAAAAGGGGGTTTGTTTGACGAATATTGATGTTCTAAAAATCTGTATGAGGTTCAGTTTCGCTGCAACTTCGGGACAAGAAAAATTGGACATTGTCAAAGACCGTGACACCGTTTTCGTAAAAGTGGGGGGGATTTGATCGCTATTATTATGGGAAATATTTGGCACGTTTATTTTTACGATCCGATCTTGAATTTACTGGTTTTGCTTTACAATGGACCGGCGCAACGTAATCTCGGCTTGGCTCTAATTGAGCTGACCATTTTGGTTCGCGTTGTCCTTTTGCCTTTTACCCTGATTTCTCTGCGCGCCGCTTCACGTTTTGAGCGATTGCGCCGCAAGGTTTTTTCCCTGGAAGAGGCTCATAAAAACGATCCGGTGCGTCGTCGCGAGTCAATCCGTCATCTCTTGGAAAAGCATCACATTAATCCTTGGGCCAAGGCCGCGGTTCTGGGTTTTCAGTTCGTTGTTTTGATTGTTCTTTATCGCGTTTTTTTGAGCGCCATTCGCCATCAAGATTTTACTGGTCTCTATCTTTGGAATCAGGCGCCTGATTTTCTTGATCCGCAAGTCTTGGGTTTTGATCTCACCAACCATAATCCCATCCTGCCGGCGGTGATTGGTTTTTTGCTTTATGCCGAACTGCACCTGGAACAAGGCAAACATCGTTCAACCCTGACTAATCGGGATGTGATTTTTCGGTTGATTTTTCCGCTTTCTGTTTTTTTCGCGCTTTACGCCCTGCCGGCGGGCAAGAGCATCTTTGTCTTGACATCTATTATTTTCACTTTTATAATCGAGTGGATCTATAAGTTTGGTTTTTGTCGGACACCATCTCGACCATCAGATCAAGAGGCAGATAAGGCTGACGAGGGTTCAGAACTAATTGAATAATTTATGGTTGATTCCTTAGACAAATTGGTCTACTCCTTTGTCATGGAGGATGTGCTCAAGGGATTTTTTATCCATGTGCCGCCAGGGTATGTGGCTTGTGTTTATGATTTAGGACAGGGGGTCTTGAAGCGGGTCTATATGCCAGGACTGCATTTGAAAATTCCATTTTGGCAAAAGGCCAGACTTTTTAATACCCAGACTTTAGAGTATTCTATTTTCCGAGATTTTGACGCCACGGACGCGCAGGCCATGGGCGATGAACCGATTCGCGCCACCACGGCCGACGGTCGGCCGATCGTGATTGAGGGCACTGTTCTTCTGCGATTGGATATCCAGCAGATTCCTATGATCTGGCAGCAGATCGGCGAGGATTTTGTGGCGAAAATTGTCCGGCCAACCATCCAGAGCCGAATGCGCATGATTGCTTCGCGTTATCAGCGCCAGGAGGTTGTCTCGACCAAGCGCGATGTGGTTGAAGTGGACGCTAAAAACGAATTAGCTCGCATCTTTTACCCCCGCGGCATTATTGTCGAGAATGTGCTTCTTTCAGAGGTAAAAGACGGTTAAATTCCCCACCGCTTACCCACCACTGTTTTCCACCGCTGAGCGGTGGAATAGGCTCCCCACCGCTCAGCTGTGGCAAGCTCATTAATTCATCAGCAAGACACTTGACAGTGTTTTTTGTTTTGATTATGCTATTAGCAGTCTGGTGTTTAGATTGCTAATTTATGCTCACAGAACGGCAATCAATATTGCTTGATCTCTTGGTCCGAACTTATATTAAAACCGCTCTACCCGTGGCCTCTCTGAAACTGGCTCGTCAATTAGCGCCAGTTATTAGTCCAGCCACTGTTCGTTACGAGCTGGCCGCGTTGGAAGATCAAGGGTATCTGATTCAACCGCATTCTTCGGCTGGGCGTTTACCCACGGAAAGGGGTTTTCGTTTTTACATTGAACATCTTAAAGATCAGGGAACCAGGCGCGAGATGAGTGATGAATTACGAAATCAACTCTCGCGGATCAGGCTTGGTCGGGAAAACTTTTTACGAGATTTGGCCAAGCAATTGGCTGGATTGACGACCGAGGCGGTTTTCATTAGTTTTGGCGAGCAGGGAGTCTATTACACTGGCCTTTCTTTTCTTCTCGAACAGCCGGAGTTTCATGAATTGGGACGGCTGGCGAATCTGGCCGGCTTATTGGAAAACCTGGATGAATTGACGGCTCGAGTCTTTGGGGAGATGGGAGAAGGCTTGCAGATCCGTTTGGGTTCGGATAATCCTTTTGGTTCGGATTATGGTTCAATTTTAGTTAAAGTGCGCTATGGTTCGAAAGATAATGAGCAGGGATTGGTTGGTCTTCTGGGACCAATGCGGATGGACTATGAACGGAATCAGGCTATTTTAAAAGAGATTTGGCAGGTGCTTCATTATGAATGATGAATTGGCTGTCTTAAAACAAGCCCTTGAGAATGCTCAACATCAGGCCAAAGATCATTTGGCCGGTTGGAAGCGAGCCGCGGCTGATTATCAGAATCTGGAAAAAGAGGTCGCTCGGGAAAAGTCAGTCTGGGCGCAATTTGCCGCTCAAGATTTGCTGCGGGAAGCGATTCCTTTGCTTGATCAGGTGCGGGAAGCCGCTCGCCAAGCGAGCGCGTTTGAGACCCGGGACGAGATCAGTGAATGGATGCGTGGTGTCAAATTGATTTTTGAGAGCCTGCTCGCTTTTTTTAATAAACATGGCCTGGAGATTCGGGCTGATTTTGTGGGTCAAACCTTTGATCCTGCAGTGGCTGAATCGGTTGGCTCGCGAAAGGAGGAGGGGAAATCAGCCGCTTTGGTCTTAGAGGTTGTTCGTCCAGCTTACTTTCTTCATGACCAACTTCTTCGTCCAGCTCAAGTCATTATTTCTGAATAACATCCAAAATTCGTAATTCGTAATTCATAATTCATAATTCAAATCCTATGAGCAAAATATTAGGCATTGATCTCGGCACAACTAATTCTTGCGCAGCGGTTATTATTGGCGGCCAGCCTAAGGTTTTAGAAAATAAAGAGGGCAACCGGACAACGCCATCAGTGGTGGCGATGGGTAAAAATGGCGAGCGCTTGGTGGGTATTTTAGCTAAACGTCAAAGCGTGACCAATCCTCAAAACACTATCTTTTCGGTTAAACGTCTGATGGGGCGACGATGGGAAGATCAGGAAGTGCGGCGCGATCTTAAAATTTTACCCTATCAAATTATCCAGGCCGGGGAAGGGGTCAAGGTGAAAATGGCCAATCAGGAATATACGCCACAACAAATCTCGGCCATGATTTTGCAGAAATTGAAAACCGACGCGGAAGAGAGATTGGGCGAGAAGATTGAAGAAGCAGTGATCACAGTGCCGGCCTATTTTGACGATTCTCAACGTCAGGCGACCAAGGATGCGGGTGAGATTGCCGGACTGAAGGTGCGGCGGATTATTAATGAACCAACCGCCGCGGCCTTGGCTTATGGTTTTGATCGAAAGAAAGATGAAAAGATTGTGGTTTATGATTTGGGCGGCGGCACTTTTGATGTTTCCGTGCTTGAGGTTTCGGCTGACACGGTGGAGGTCAAGGCAACCAATGGCGACACTCACTTGGGCGGTGATGATTTTGATCAACGTCTAATTAATTGGGTGATGGCCGAGTACCGACGAGAGCAGGGGATTGATTTGAGCCAAGATCCGCTGGCTCTGCAGCGCATCAAAGAGGCGGCCGAGAAAGCCAAGATCGAATTTTCCACGAACTTGGAAACAGAAATCAACCAGCCTGTTATCACTTCAGACGGCTCGGGTCCAAAACATCTTCTCTTGAAACTCTCGCGCGCCAAACTTGAAGAAATTGTGGGTGATTTGGTGGAAAAAACTTTGGAACCTTGTCGGCGCGCCTTATCCGACGCCGGTCTTTCTATTGGCGATATTAAGGAAGTGGTTATGGTTGGCGGAATGACGCGGATGCCTCTGGTCTTGGCCGCGGTGGAGAAATTTTTTGGCAGGAAACCCAACATTAATGTTAATCCCGACGAGGTGGTGGCGATTGGCGCGGCTGTCCAGGCTGGCGTTCTTCAAGGCGAGGTTAAGGATGTGCTCTTACTTGATGTGACGCCGCTTTCTTTAGGAATCGAAACCTTGGGCGGAGTTTCCACGACCTTGATCGCGCGCAATACCACGATTCCGACTTCCAAGCATCAGATTTTTTCGACCGCGGCGGACGCTCAACCCTCGGTGGAGATTCATGTGCTCCAAGGCGAGAGACCAATGGCGGCGGACAACAAAACCTTGGGTCGTTTTATTCTTGATGGTCTTCCGCCCGCGCCGCGAGGCGTGCCGCAGATTGAGGTAACCTTTGACCTTGACGCGAATGGTATCTTAAATGTTTCGGCGCGCGATCAAGGGACGGGCAAGGAGCAGAAGATTACGATTACCGCTTCTTCTGGTTTGGGAAAAGAGGAAGTAGAAAGGATGGCTCGCGAGGCAGAATTGCACGCCGAAGAAGATAAAAAGAAGAGGGAAATGGTGGAACTGCGCAATCAGGCCGAGACAATGATTTACACGACCGAGAAAATGCTGAAAGAGTATGGCGAGAAAGTATCGGTCGAGGACAAGAAAACAATTGGCGAAAAGGTTGAGGTCTTAAAAAAATGCAAAGACAGCGATGATCAAACGATTCTACGTCAGGCGGTTGAGGAATTGGCCCTGGCGGCGCAAAAGATCGGCGCGGCGATGTATCAAAGTCAGAAATCTGAAGCCAGGGATCAGAAATCAGAGGCTCAAGATCAGAAGTCAGAAACCAAAGATCAGAAATCAAAGGTTCAAGATCAGAAGTCAGGGGAAAAAGTCAAAGAGGGGCCCCTGGAGGGTGAATATCAGGAACCCAAATAATCCCTCTCTCACGACTTTTCACGATCGTGAAAAAATTTTCACGATCGGAAAAAAAATTTCACGATCGTG